>JAIWNN010000046.1 GCA_020216805.1 Desulfarculus sp.
GGCGCTTGGAGGGACCGGGTTTCGACCCCCTGGGCTGGATGCTGACCTTCAGCGACCTGGTGACCCTGCTGCTGACTTTTTTCGTGATGCTGCTGGCCATGCGTTCCCCCGAGGTCCAAAAACTGAAGGCCGCCTTCGGGATCTTCGAACGCGGTGGACAGGGGGTTCTGGAATCCACCGACCGCAGCCGGGTGCCGGATATCTTGACCAAGCTGGACCAGGTCTCCCAACCCCGGGTGGACGAGCTGAAGAGCTCCGACCAGGAGGCGGCCAGCCAACTGGAACTGCCCGGCGGCGAACCCCAGAGTCTGCCCTCGTTCCTGCAGCCGGGGATCAACCTGCGGCGCGACGAGCGCGGTCTGGTCATCACCCTGAGCAATGACGTGCTTTTCAGCCCGGGCAAGGCCGTCTTGAGCCCGGAGGCGGTCAAGCGGATCTCGCAGGCGGCGGAGATCCTGCGCTATGGCACCCAGCCCATCAGCGTGGAGGGGCACACCGACAACGAACGCCTGCCAGGGGAGACGCCGTTCAAGGACAACTACGACCTGTCCCTGGCCCGGGCCCTGGCCGTGGCGCACCAATTGATCCAGGGAGATGGGGTGGACGCCAACCGGGTGCGGGTGGCCGCCCTGGGCGCCAGTCGCCCCCTGGCCCCCAATGACACCCCGGAGCACCGGGCCATGAACCGCCGCATCGAAATCGTGGTGCTCTTGAACCAAAGCTGAGGCCAAAGGAGCGAGCATGCCCGACGAGGAAATGGAGCTGGGAAACGACGCAGCCGGAGAGGGCGGGGCGGAGAAGAAAAAAGGCGGGATGATGAAACTCATCATCATCGCGGTGGCCGGGCTGTTGGTGCTGGGCGGCGGTGGCTTCGCGGTGTGGAAGTTTTTCCTGGCCAAACCGGCCCCGCCCCCGGCGGCCGAGGCCCAGGCCAAGGCCGGCGAGGAGAAGGCGGCCAAGGAAGCCGACAAGCACGGCGGCGGCGACAAGCATGGCGGGGACAAGTCCGCCACCATGATCACCCTGGAGCCGTTCATCGTCAACCTGGCCGACACCACCGGCAAGCGCTATCTCAAGCTGGCCCTGGCGGTGGACGTCAAGGACGAGGCCACCAAAAAGAACCTCGAGGCCCGCATGCCCCAGGTGCGCGATTCGATCCTGCTCCTATTGACCAGCAAATCCTTCGCCGACATCAGCCCGGTGGCGGGAAAGCTCAAGCTGCGCAACGAGGTGTTGCGCTCGATCAACAACACCTTGGGCGGAGGACAGGGCGTGCACGCGGTCTATTTCACCGAATTCGTGGTGCAGTAGGACCCAAGGGGGTCCGGGGGCTGGAGCCATGAGCAAGATCCTCAGCCAGGAAGAGGTGGATGCCCTCTTAAAGGGCATGAGCGGCGGCGAGATCGAGGTGGAGACCGACGTCGGCCCCGGGGCCGACGGGGTGGTGGTCTACGACCTCACCAACCAGGACCGCATCATCCGCGGCCGCATGCCCACCCTGGAGATCATCAACGACCGCTTCGCCCGGTTGTTCCGCACCACCTTGTCCAGCTCCCTGCGCAAGATCGTGGACATGACCACCACCAGCGTGGACATGGTCAAGTTCGGCGAGTTCATGCGCAGCCTGCCGGTGCCCACCAGCCTGCACATTTTCAAGATGGACCCTCTGCGCGGGCACGCCATCTTCGTGCTGGAGTCCAAGCTGGTCTTCAACCTGGTGGAGACCTTCTTCGGCGGCAGCGGCGGGGGCGATGTCAAGATCGAGGGACGAGACTTCACCGCCATCGAACAGCAACTCACCCGCAAGGTGGTGATGATGGCCCTGAAGGACATGGAGCAGGCCTGGAAGCCGGTGCACGAGATCAACCTGCTCTACCAGCGCACCGAGATCAACCCCCAGTTCGCCTCCATCGTGCCCCCCAGCGACGTGGTGATCGTGGTCAAGTTCGAGCTGGAGATGGAGCACACCGCCGGCACCATCACCGTCTGCATCCCCTACTCCACGGTGGAGCCCATCCGCTCCAAGCTCTACGCCGGCTTCCAGAGCGACCAGTTGGAGGTGGACCACGAGTGGATGCGTCGCTTCCGCGAACAGCTCAAGGAGGCGCAGGTGGATTTCACGGTGGAGCTGGGCCGGTCCCAGCTCAAGAGCGGCGACCTGCTCAAGCTCAAGGTGGGGGACGTTCTGACCTTGGACAAAGACGTCAGCGACTATCTGGTGGCGATGGTGGAGGGCGTGCCCAAGTTCAAGGGGCGGGCCGGGTCCTATCGCGGCAACAAGGCCTTCAAGGTCGAGGGTCTGTTGGATCTGCGCGGCGGATGGTAGCACTGGGCGCCGGCCAAGCGCCGGCCCCGCAAGGATAAGGAGAGGCGAGCATGGCCGATGAGTGGGACAACGCGCCAGGACAGGCCGGGGAGTCCGGTCTGGAGGAGTTTGGCGAGCCCAGCGGAGGCGGCGGGGGCGAGGTCCAGTCCATCGACTTCATCCTGGACATCCCCTTGGAGGTAACGGTGGAGCTGGGGCGCACTTCTATGCTCATCAACGACCTGTTGCAGCTGGGCCAAGGCTCGGTCATCGAGCTGAACAAGCTGGCTGGCGAACCATTGGAGATTCTGGTCAACCGCAAGCTCATCGCCCGGGGCGAGGTGGTGGTGGTCAACGAGAAGTTCGGCGTGCGTCTGACCGACATCGTCAGCCCCATCGAGCGGGTTAAATCCTTGGGATGAGAACGCGCCCGTCCATATGCGCGGCGGCGCTGACCGCCGTGGGCGGCGCCTGGCCGTCCCTGGCGGCGGCGGCCGAATCCGTGGCCGAATCCGCGGCCAAGAGCGCGCCGGAGTTGCCGGAAATGGGCTACACCGCCTCCTTGATCCAGATGCTGGCGGCGCTGGCCCTGGTGCTGGCGCTGGTTCTGGCTCTGTATTGGCTGGCCCGACGCTTCCTGCCTGGCCAGGCGGCCCGAGGATCGACCGGCGGGTTCAAGATCCTCGGCCGCCTGGTCCTGGGGCCCCGCAAGGGGTTGGTCTTGGTCCAGGTGGGGGCGCGGGTGCTGGTGCTGGGGGTCAGCGAGCAGGGGATCAACGCCCTGGCCAACATCGAAGATCCCCAGGAGGTGGACCGGCTGGCGGGCGGCGGCGTGGATTTCGCCCGCAGCCTGAAGCGGGCCTCCCTGGACGCGGAGGAACAGCGATGAGGCGGCGCTGGCCATGGCTCCTGCCGTTCCTGGCGCTTTTGGGCGGCCTGGCGGCGGCCTGGGTGGGGCCGTCGTGGGCGGCCGAGGCTCCCATGGGTTTGCCCCGGGTCAACATCGGCATCGAGGCCGCCAAGGATCCACAACAGGTCACCACCTCGCTCCAGGTGATCTTCCTGCTCACGGTCTTGACCCTGGCGCCATCGATTCTGGTGCTGATGACCAGCTTCACCCGGTTGGCGGTGGTGCTCAGCCTGTTGCGCAACGCCCTGGGCACCCAGCAGATGCCGCCCACCCAGATCATCGTCTCCCTGGCGCTGTTCCTCACCTTCTTCATCATGGCCCCCACCTTCGGTCAGGTCAACGATCAGGCCCTGCAGCCCTTCCTGGACGGCCGCCTCAATCAACAGCAGTTTCTGGAGGAGGCCGGCAAGCCCATGAAGGAGTTCATGCTGCGCCAGACCCGCAAGAAGGATCTGGGTCTGTTTTTGCGCATCGCCGGCGAGGACAAGCCCCTCAACGCCAGCGTGGTGCCCATGACCAGCCTGGTCCCGGCCTTCGTGATCAGCGAACTGAAGACCGCCTTCGAGATTGGCTTTCTGCTTTATGTGCCCTTTCTGGTCATCGACATGGTGGTGGCCTCGGTGCTCCTAAGCATGGGCATGATGATGCTGCCACCGGTGATGATCAGCCTGCCGTTCAAGCTGATGCTTTTCGTCCTGGTTGACGGATGGCATTTGTTGGTTGGCTCTCTGGTGAAGAGTTTTTTTTAAAGGAGTCATCCGCGTGACCACGGACTTCATAATCGGGCTGGCCCGGGGCGCGGTGGAGGTCACCCTGATGCTTTCTCTGCCGGTGCTGGGTCTGGGCATGGCGGTGGGTCTGATCATCAGCATCTTCCAGTCGGTGACTCAGATCCAAGAGATGACCCTGACCTTCGTGCCCAAGATCGTGGCGGTGCTGGTGGGAATGCTGTTCTTCGGACCCTGGATGCTGGCCAAGATGCTGGCCTACACCGAGGGCATCCTGACCAACTTTCCCCAGTACATCCGTTAGGTGGAAGGGACCGGAGCCTTGCCGTTGTTCGATTTCAACCCGGAGCAGTGGGTGGGCTTCATGCTGGTGCTGATGCGCGCCAGCGCCCTGTTGGTCACCCTGCCGTTCTTGGGCTCGGCCAACATACCAGGCCTGGTCAAGGCCGGCCTGGCCCTGTCGTTGGCCATCCTCATCGCCCCGGCGGTGAAGCTGTCGGCCGAGCTGCTGCCCCGGGATCTGCCCCACCTGACCTACCTGGGCATCGGTGAGGTGTTCATCGGCATGATCATGGGGCTGTCGGTGCGCCTAGTGCTGACGGCGGTGCAGATCATGGGGCAGTTGGCCGGTTTCCAGATGGGCTTCGCGGTGGCCAATGTCTTCGATCCCATCGGCGGCGAGCAGGTCTCGGTGCTGGCCCAGTTCTGCTATCTGATGGCTCTGTTGGTCTTTTTCGCGGTGGGCGGCCATCTGAGCTTCTTCGCCGTCCTGCACGACAGTTTCAAGGCGGTGCCGCCGGGTCATTGGCGTCTGACCCGCGACCTCTACGACCAGGTGCTGAGCCTGGCCGCCTTGATGTTCACCCTGGCCATCAAGATCGGCGCGCCGGTGATCGGAGCCCTGATCTTCCTCCAGGTGGTGATGGGGGTCTTGGCCAAGACCGTGCCCCAGATGAACATCCTGGTGGTGGGATTTCCCCTGACCATCAGCGTCGGCCTGGTGTTCCTTTCCCTGACCCTGACCGTGCTGGTGCCGGTCTTGACCCGGTTTTTCTCCGGTCTGGGTCCTTTGCTCAACAACCTTTTGCGCGCGATGTGAGACATGGCCGACCAGGGCGCCCAGGATAAAACCGAAAAACCGACTCCAAGGCGAAGGAGCAAGGCCCGCGAAAAGGGCCAGGTCGCCAAGAGCCAGGAGTTGGCCGGGGCGGGAGTGCTTCTGGCGGGCCTGGTCACGCTCAATCTGTTCGGTGGCTATTTCTACCAGCAGCTCGGGGGGCTGACCCGGCACTTTTTCAGCCACGCCGCCAGCATGCACCTGAGCGTGGACGGCATGCGGGACCTGAGCCTTCAGGTCTGGGGTTTTTTCATGATCCTGATGGCTCCGGTGCTGGGGGCGGTCACGCTGGCGGCGCTGATCTTCAACCTGGCCCAGGTGGGGTTCATGCTGGCCCCGGAGCGGATCAAACCCGATCTCAAGAAGCTCAACCCCCTGACCGGCATCAAACGCTGGTTCTCCCTGCGCATGGCGGTGGATCTGGCCAAAAACCTGGGCAAACTAGCCATCGTGGGTCTGGTGGCCTATCACACCGTGGCCGGGGAGTGGGACCGTCTGCCGGGCCTGGGCGATATGGAGACCAAGGACGCCCTGGTTTACATCGTCGAGGTGTGTTTCCGCATCTTTTGGCGCTCGGTGCTGGCCATGTTCGTCCTGGCCGCCCTGGACTGGGCCTACCAGAAATACGACTTCGAAAAGAACCTGCGCATGAGCAAGCAGGAGATTAAGGACGAGTTCAAGCAGAGCGAGGGCGACCCCATGGTCAAGGGCCGCATCCGCAGCATTCAGCGCGAGCAGGCCAAGAAGCGCATGATGGCCTCGGTGCCCGAGGCCGACGTGGTGGTGACCAACCCCACCCACTATGCGGTGGCGCTGGTCTATCGCGCCAGCGAGATGGACGCGCCCCAGGTGATCGCCAAGGGTATGAATCTCCTGGCCGAGAAGCTCAAGACCATCGCCCGCGAGCACGGAGTGCCGGTGGTGGAGGATCCGCCCCTGGCCCGGGCCCTCTATCGCCAGGTGGAGGTGGGCCAGGCCATCCCCTACGAGCTCTACGAGGCCACCGCCACCATCCTGGCCCATGTCTACCGCCAGAAAAACCGCCAACAGGAAGTGCTGTCCGCCCGCGGGGCGCGCAACTAGGATCGGAGAACCAAGAACGTGGCCGAGGCGTACGAGGACAACCAGGCAAACGGCTTCAGCCTGAAGCGGCTGGCGGTGGGGGGCAACCTCTCGGAGGTGGCCCTGGCTGGCGGCGTGGTGGCCATCCTGGTGGTCATGATCCTGCCCCTGCCAACCTTTCTCTTGGACATCCTGCTGACCTTCAACATCACCTTCGCCATCATCGTGCTCTTGACCGGCATGTACACGATGAAGCCGCTGGACTTCAGCATCTTCCCCTCGGTGCTGTTGATCACCACCCTGTTCCGACTGTCGCTGAACGTGGCCTCCACCCGCCTGATCCTCTTGCACGGCGAGGAAGGCGCCAACGCCGCCGGCCAGGTGATCAAGGCCTTCGGCATGTTCGTGGTGGGCGGCAACTACTTCGTGGGCCTGGTGGTCTTCATCATCCTGGTGCTGATCAACTTCATCGTCATCACCAAGGGCTCCGAGCGCATCGCCGAGGTCAGCGCCCGTTTCACCTTGGACGCCATGCCCGGCAAGCAGATGGCCATCGACGCCGACCTGAACGCCGGGCTGATCGACGAACAGCAGGCCCGGGCCCGGCGCGCCTTGATCGCACGCGAGGCCGATTTTTACGGGGCCATGGACGGGGCCAGCAAGTTCGTGCGCGGCGACGCGGTGGCCGGCATCATCATCACCATCGTCAACATCCTGGGCGGCCTGTTGGTGGGCATGCTGCAGAAGGGCATGGATTTCCCCACCGCCGGCACCACTTACACCGTGCTCACGGTGGGCGACGGTCTGGTCAGCCAGATTCCGGCCCTGATCATCAGCACCGCGGCCGGCATCATGGTCAGCCGGGCGGCCACCGAGATGTCCATGGGCCGGGAGTTCAGCCGCCAGTTCAGCC
This sequence comes from Desulfarculus sp., assembly GCA_020216805.1. Classification (GTDB taxonomy): domain Bacteria; phylum Desulfobacterota; class Desulfarculia; order Desulfarculales; family Desulfarculaceae; genus JACRDC01. The sequence goes on from JAIWNN010000046.1 coordinate 7,036, forward strand.
TCCAGCCCAAGGCCATCGCCATTGCCGGCGGCATTGTCTTCGCCTTCGGCCTGGTGCCGGGTCTGCCCCACATCGCCTTCATGCTGCTGGGTGGCGGCGTGGGGGCCCTGTCCTTGGTGCTGTTCAGGGCCCAGAAACAGGCCGCCGTCGCCGCTCAGATCGAGCAGACCATGGCCCGTCCCGCGCCACCGCCGCCGGGGCCGGAGCAGGTGGAGGCTCTGTTGCCCCTGGACATCCTGGAGTTGGAGGTGGGCTACGGACTGATCCCCCTGGTGGACGAGGAGCAGAACGGGGACCTCTTGGAGCGCATCCGCTCCATCCGCCAGCAACTGGCCCTGGAGATGGGCATCGTGGTGCCGCCGTTGCACGTGCGCGACAACCTCCAACTCAAGCCCGGCGGCTACGCCATCCTGATCAAGGGCAACGAGGTGGCCCACGGCGAACTGATGATCGACTATTTCCTGGCCATGGACCCCGGCGACGCCAAGAAGGCCATCGACGGGATCCCCACCCGGGAGCCGGCCTTCAACCTGCCGGCGGTCTGGATCCCGGCCAGCCGTCGCGAGGAGGCCCAGTTCGCCGGCTACTCGGTGGTGGACCTGTCCACCGTGGTGGCCACTCACCTCACCGAGGTGATCAAGAGCCACTCCGACGAACTCCTGGGCCGCCAGGAGACCCAGCGCCTCTTGGACAACCTGCAAAAAACCTCGCCCAAGGTGGTGGAGGAGCTGCTGCACCAGCTCAGCCTGGGCGCGGTGCAGAAGGTGCTGCAAAATCTGCTGCGCGAGCGGGTCAGCGTGCGTGATCTGTTGACCATCGCCGAGACCCTCTGCGACTACTCCAACCTGACCAAGGACCCCGACGTGCTGACCGAGTACTGCCGCCAAAAGCTCAACCGAAGCATCCTGAAGGCCATTTTGGGCCCGGGGGTGCGCGACCTGCACGTCATGACCCTGGACCCCTCGGTGGAGGACATCATCACCGCCGGCATCCAGCAGACCGACCATGGGGTCTACCTGTCGGTGGACCCCGCCAAGGTGCAGAAGATCGTCGCCGGTCTGAATAAGCAGTTGGAGCGCTTCGCCGGCCTGGGTCAGCCGCCGGTGGTGCTCTGCTCGCCGGTGGTGCGGCGGCATTTCCGCCGCATCGTGGAGCGGTTCGTCCCCAGCCTGGCGGTGCTGAGCCACAACGAGCTGGTCAGCGATCTCAACGTCCATGGCGTGGGCGCCATCAAGTTGGCCGGATGACAGCGAGGTGACGCAGCCATGAAAGTCAAGCGTTTCACCGCCTCGGACATGACCCAGGCCCTGCGCGAGGTGCGCAAGGCCCTGGGACCGGACGCGGTGATCCTATCCACCGGGCGGCTGCCAGGTGGCGGGGTGGAGATCACCGCCGCCGTGGATCCCACCTTGGCCCGGGGGCAGCTCCCAACCTCGGATCCACCCGCCAACCAGACCGCCGACCAGGCTCCGGCCGAAGGAGTCGGCGATCTGGCCGAGCTGACCCGTCAGGTGCGGGATCTGGGCCAGATGGTGGCCAGGCACCTGGTGCTGAGCGAGGCGGCCCAGGATTTCGCCGGCCGACCCGAGGTGGCCCCCCTGTTCCACCATCTGCGCCAACAGGAGGTGGCGCCGGCCCTGATCGCCGAGCTTTTGGACGACCTGGCCGGCCCCGGCGGCGGCAACCTGCTGGGTCGTCTGGCCATCCGTCTGAAAAAGATGCTCAACGTCTATCCGGGGCCCGGCCCGGGCCAGGTCCGGCCCCTGGTCTGGGCCCTGGTGGGTCCCACCGGGGTGGGCAAGACCACCACCGTGGCCAAGCTGGCCGCCAGCCATGCCCTCAAGCACCGACTGCGGGTGGGGATGATCACGCTGGACACCTTTCGCATCGCCGCCGCCGAGCAGCTGATGGTCTACGGCCGGATCATGGACCTGGAGACCAAGGTGGCGGCCAACGGCGAGGAGTACGCCCGGGCGGTGGCCGAGCTGGCCGAAACCGATCTGATCCTGGTGGACACCGTGGGGCGCTCGCCCCACGATCAGGGCAACCTGGAGGAGCTGCGCGCCATCTTGGCCGCGGTGCCGGAGACGGTTTGCCACCTGGTGCTGGCCTGCCCCACCCGCGACGCGGACCTCAGGGCCACCCTGGAAAGCTTCGGCCGCTTCCGACCCCAGAGCCTGATTTTCACCAAGCTGGACGAGACCAGCAGCTATGGGGTGATTCTGAACCAGGTGGTGCACAGCGGTTGGCCGGTGAGTTACCTGGCCTGCGGACAGCGGGTGCCCGACGACCTGGAAACCGCCACCCGCGAGGGGCTGGCCCGCCGGCTGATGCCGCCCCGGGGCGAACCCCAGGTGGTGGCCTGAAACGACTTAAAACCGCAACGCTTCGCCTCGGCGGGCTCCAGGGGGGCCCGAACCTGAAGATACAAGGAGGGCGCGATGGACCAAGCCCAATCCCTGCGCCGGATGGCGGCGCTCAAGCGCCTGAACAAGGCCCCGGCCGTTCCCTTGCGCACCCTGGCGGTGACCAGCGGCAAGGGGGGGGTGGGCAAGACCAACCTGGTGGTCAACCTGGCCCTGGCCTGCGCCCGCCTGGGACGCAAGGTGCTGATCATCGACGCCGACCTGGGGCTGGCCAACGTGGACGTGGTCCTGGGATTGGCCCCGGAATACACCATCAGCGACGTGCTCAGCGGACGCAAAAGCCTCAAGGAAGTCCTGGTGGAGGGGCCGGAGGGCGTTCTGATCCTGCCGGCGGCCAGCGGCGTCAGCGAGCTGTCCAACCTGACCAGCGACGAAAAGATGATGATTCTTCAGGAGTTGGACGACTTCGACCTGGACGTGGATCTGGTGCTGATCGACACCGCGGCCGGCATCAGCGACATGGTGCTCTATTTCAACACCGCCGCCCAGGACCGCCTGGTGGTGGCCACCGGCGAGCCCACCAGCCTCACCGACGCCTA
>JAIWNN010000047.1 GCA_020216805.1 Desulfarculus sp.
CGCCCTGATCAAGGTGCTCTACACCCAGCACCAGGAGCGCAACTTCAAGCTGGTGGTCAACAACGTCAAAAACGAGTCCGAGGCCAAGGGCGTTTTCCGCAAGCTGGCCATGGCCGCCGACCACTTTTTGGGTGGCCTGAGCATCGACTACCTGGGTTTCGTGCCCAGCGACCCGGCGGTGAGCCGTTCGGTGGTCCTGCAAAAACCCTTGCTGCTCAGTCATCCCAACTCGGCGGCGGCCAAGGGAATCGTCAATCTGGCCAGACGGTTGTTGGCCACTCCGGCCGACCCCTCGGCTGGCAGCATCAAGTTCTTCTGGCGCAGGTTGGTGGATATGTCGTAACATCCAAGGGCTGGGTCCATGTCAAAGCCGGAGGGCGACAATCTGGGCAGGCCATGAACGGATACGGCGGAAAGCATAGTGGTGTTGGGCGGACCACCCTGGCTGCCGAACAACGGGAGGCGCTCATTCTTGAGCACACCCCCCTGATCCGCTATGTGGCCGGCCGGATCGCCATGCGCCTGCCGTCCCACGTACCCTTGGACGACCTCCATAGCGCCGGGGTCTTGGGACTGATCGACGCAGTGGACAAATTCGACCCCGAGCAGAACGTCAAGTTCAAGACCTACGCCGAGTTCCGCATCCGGGGGGCGATCCTGGACGAATTGCGGGCCATGGACTGGGTGCCGCGCAGCGTGCGCAAGAAAGGCAGCCAGCTGGAGGATGTCTATCAGCGGCTCCAACACCAATTGGGCCGAGAGCCGGCCGACGAGGAAGTGGCGGCCGAACTGAAACTGGAGCTTGAAGAATTCTACGGTTTGCTGGATGAAGTCAAGGGAGTCAACCTGTTGAGCCTGGACGATCCGGACAACCCCTTGTTGGGCCATCTGGACGCCGAGCAGATTTTGGCGGCCTTGGGTCGCGAGGACGGCGAGGACCCCTTGGCCCGCCTGGGCCTGGCCGAATTGCGGGGTCAGGTGGCCCAGGCGATCGCCGGTTTGCCAGAGAAGGAAAAACTCGTCGTTTCGTTGTATTATTATGATGAGTTGACCATGAGGGAGATTGGTCAGGTCCTGGGCTACACCGAGTCCCGGATCAGCCAGATGCACACCAAAGCCATCCTGCGGCTCAGGGCCCGGCTTCGGGACGTGGTGGCCGCCTGACGCATAGCCGGAGATGACCCATGGCCATGGACACCAAAATGAAAGTGCTCGTGGTGGACGACTTTTCCACCATGCGCCGGATCGTGAAAAACATCCTGCGTCAGCTGGGCTTCGAGAACATCGTCGAGGCCGACGACGGCGAGACGGCGGTGCGCAAGCTGGAGACCGAGCGCATCGACTTCGTCATCAGCGACTGGAACATGCCCAAGATGAGCGGGCTGGAACTGCTCAAGTGGGTCCGCAGCCATGAGGAATTCAAGGACTTGCCTTTCCTGATGGTCACGGCCGAGGCCCAGAAGGAGAACGTGCTGGAGGCGGTCAAGGCCAAGGTCAGCAACTATATCGTCAAACCGTTCACCGCCGAGACCCTGAGCGAGAAGATCGAAAAGATCTTCGGCTAGCGCGCCCGACTCTCGTCCAATTTTCGGATCGCGAGGACGGGCGCGGGGGGCGGGCGTCCCACCCCGGGAGGCAAGGTGAGCCCGGAGATACCGCTAGCGCCAGTCTCGCAGGAGCCAGAGGGCCCCACCCGCAAGGTGCTGGACCAGTCCCAGTTCGCGGGCGAGGGCTTCGACGAGGACGTGCTGGCCGAGATCGAGCGCCGCCTGGACCGGGAGGATTTCTCCGGCGCCGCCCGACCCAACGACCGGGTGGAGTTGGACAAGGCCGACCTGCCCACCCTGGAGGCCGTCAAGCCTCCTCCCACCGAACTGGAAGTCGATCTCTCCGGCGAGATTCCCACCCCCGCCGCGCGGATTACGCCCGAACCCATCCCCGAGATCGCGGTCCCGGAGGCCCCCCGCCGGCGGACCTGGCTCTGGATCGGCCTGGGTGGCGGGGTGTTGCTCCTGCTCCTCTCCAGCCTGGGCACCTGGATGTGGCTGCGGTCGCCGGCCCCAGCCCCGGCCTCGTCGGCGGCCCAGGTTCCGGCGGCCAAGCCCCCCTCCGGCAAGGTGGTGGAAAAGATGCCATCCACCCAGGCCCTGGTCATCCCCCTGGAGCCGTTTCTGGTGCCATTGATGAAGACGGGCAAGGACGAGGGGCGGCTCTTGCGCCTGACCGTGACCGCCGAGTTGGGCGACGATGCCGGCAAGCGGGTGTTGGCCGAGAAGCGGATCCTGTTGCGCGACACCATCTATCGCCTATTGCGCGAGCGGCCGGCCGGCGAGGTCGAGCAGGCGCGCAACAAGCAAATGTTGGCCGGCCAGATCCGCGATGCGGTCAATGCCGCCCTGGGCCAGCCGGTGGTCCAGCAGATCGCGATCACCGAGTTCATCATCACCGGCTGATAGCGGCCGAGGAGGATGCGGATGAGCAACGGTGCGGTCAATCTGCCCATCGTGATCCAGCAGGCCGGCGATGTCAGCCGGGTGCAGGAGCAGGTCCAGCGGGTGGGCGAGCAACAACAAATGGCGGCCGGAGCGGAAATGGTCCGCGACCAGGTTCGCACCCGCGAGTCGGTGCAGGCCAGCCAGCGCGGCGCGGCCGGAGCCCGGGTGCGGGCCCAGGACCGTAACCGCCAGGGAGGGGGCAAATCGGGCGGGGAAAGCCGATCGGGGCGCAAAAACCAGGGCGGATCGGAATCATCGGAACCGGAAACCGGCGGTGGCCTGGTGGACGTGGTGGTGTGATGCCTGGGTTATGGTGGTGGTTGATCGCCGCCGATCTGTTGCTGGTGCTGGCGGTGGCGGCCCTGTTCTGGCAGGCTCGGCGCGGCGGTGGATCCGGCGTGGCCCGGACCCCGCGCGAGATGGAGGACTTTCTCCGGGAGGCATCCCGGCTCTCGCGCGAGTTCGACCGCTTGTTGGGCGAAAAGCGCGAGCTGGTGGCCGCCAGCCTGGATGGCATCGATCAGCGCCTGAACGAGCTCAGACGTCTGGCCGTCGCCCTGGACCAGCGCCTGGCCGAAACCCGATCCGAACTGGCCGCCGTGGCCACGGCCGCCGCGCCGCCGACCCCATCTGGTCCGACCCCGGCCGCCTCCCGGGAAGAAGGCTCGCCGCCGCCGACCGATTTCCGTCGGCAGGTGCTGGAGCTGGCCCGCCAGGGCAAGCAGGCCGCCGAGATCGCGGCCGCCCTCGGTCGGCCCCGGGGCGAGGTGGAGTTGGTGCTGGGGCTCTTGGGCCAGGGGCAGCGGGGGTAGCCGATGCTAGACCTGATCCGCGCCCGCTCGATCGGGGCCGGCCAGGAAAAGGGCCCGGCGCGCGAGGATTCCCTGGCCGGCCTCGGCCCCGGCCGGGTGGTCAAGGCCGAGGTGGCCGGGCAGGAAGCGGGAGGGCTGTACCGGCTGCGGCTGATGGGCCAGGATCTGGTGGCCGAGAGCCAGGTCCCCCTCAAGACCGGCCAGCGCCTGAACCTGACCGTGGTCGCCACCAAACCCCAACTGGTGCTCAGCCTGGGCGCCCAGGCCGCAGCGGAGAGGGCCCGGGCCGGGCAGAACGCCCTGGGGGCCGCGCTTCAGGCGCTGTTGTTGGGTCGCCAGCGCCTGGGCGGTGACCTGGCCACCCTCCTGCGCCACGATCCCCAAAAGACGCCCCCGCCCACCCCCCAGGCTGGCCAGGCCATGGCGTCGGTGCGCGAGCTGGCCCAAGGGCTGGTTCTGGATCAGGCGGCGGCCGGGGACCCGCAATACCTTAAGCGCCTGCTCTCCGACGCGGGCATGGACCTGGAGGCCCGCCTGGCCAGGTTGGCGGCGGATGGCGGCCGGGGGAAGCCGCCGGACAGCCTGCGGACCCTGTTGCCAGGGTTGACCCGCAGCTTGGCCCCGGAGCTGGCCTTGCTCACCGTCAGCGACCCCGAGCGGGCCGCGGCGCTTCGGGAATTTTTGCTGGCGGCCCAGAACCTGGGGGAGCACTTCGCGGCCAACCAGCGCCTCAACGCCGAACTGCTGCCCCGCCAGGCCCTGATCTTCCTGGGGTTGCCCATGCTCCTGGGCGACCAGCTCAGGCAGGGCGAGTTGTTGCTGGGCCTTCCCCAGGACCAGGGCGACCAGGAGGGCCAGGGCGCGAGCCTGGTCTTTTTCCTGGAGCTGACCGCCCTGGGCGCCCTGACCGTGGAGGCCCGCCTCCATGGCGCGGCGCTGAGCGGCCGCTTCCTGGTTGAGGACGCCCAACGGGCCGAATTCCTGGAGGAGATGTTGCCGGAGCTCGGCGAGCGCCTGGAGCGCCTGGGCCTCCAAGCCAGCTTCGGGGTGGCGGTGCGCCCCGGACCGGAGCAGGAGCACTCCTCACCCCTGGCCCAACTCCTGCGTCAGCGCGGCCACTACCTATCCCTGACGGTCTAGCCATGGCCACGCCCGAGAAGCCCCCCCGCGCCATGATCAAGAAGGCGGTGGCCCTGCGCTACCAGCCCGCCCGCGACCAAGCCCCGGTGGTCTCGGCCAAGGGTCAGGGCCGCCTGGCCGACAAGATCATCGCCCTGGCCCAGGAGCACGGGGTGCCCATCAAGGAGGACCCCGACCTGGTGGAGGTCCTGGCCCGGCTGGAAGTGGACCAGGAAATCCCTCCCGACCTCTACCTGGTGGTGGCCGAGATGCTGGCCTTTGTCTACAAGGCCAACGACCGCTGGCGCGAGCGGATGTTGAGCCCGCGGCGCTAGGCAATTACTTCCCGCCACGCCCCTGGCGCGGCCCCCGCGCGCCCAACCCCGACGGCTAACCGTATTAGTCCGCCATCACAAATATTTAGGCCAGTCCATGCCCGCCGCGAAAGGCTGGCATGCAGGTTGCAAACATTCGGGGCAGGAATGCTCCCCCGGAGGTTGGCGCGATGGCCTTTGACTATGGATTCGTGGATGTGGCCCGGGCGGCCCTGTGCCAGCAGAACAACCTGGACGTCATCTCCAACAACCTGGCCAACGTCTCCAGCACCGGCTTTAAGGGCGCCCGCCTATCCTTCAGCGATTTGATGGAGCGCGAGGTGCGGCACGTGATGGATCAGGGCGCGTTGCACGCCACCGACAACCCCCTGGATCTGGCCATCGGCGGCGAGGGCTTCTTTCAGGTGCAGACCCCCAACGGGGTGCGTCTGACCCGCGACGGCGCCTTCAAGATGCTCTCCGATGGCCGCCTGGTCACCAGCCAGGGGTATCAGGTTCTGGGCCAGGGCGGCGCGCCCATCACCCTCAATCCTAACGGCGGGTTGCCCTACATCGACGACCAGGGCGGCATCTCCCAGAACGGCGAGCAGGTGGGAATCATCGGCCTGGTCAAGGTGGCCGATGTCAACCAACTGGTCAAGGAGGGGGCCAACCTCTTCGTCGGCCCCGACGGCAAGCCGCCGGTCACCACCGCCGCCACCGACGCAACGCTCAACCAGGGCTACCTGGAGGAGTCCAACGTCGAGGTGGTCAGCGAGATGGTGCAGATGATCAACACTATGCGCGCCTACGAGTCCTATCAGAAGGCCTTGCAGGCCATGCAGGAAATGGACACCAAGGCCGTCAATCAAGTCGGACGGGTGGGCTGAGCCCGGGGGTTCCGCCCTAGAGGAGGATCGTCGCCATGATGCGTAGCCTTTGGACCGCGGCCACCGGAATGGGCGCCCAGCAGTTGCACATGGACGTCATTTCCAACAACCTGGCCAACGTCAACACCACCGGGTTCAAGAAAAGCCGCCCCGACTTCGAGGACCTGATGTATCAGACCCTGCGCCAGCCCGGCGCCACCCAGGCCGCGGGTCAGATGATTCCCACCGGGGTCCAGGTGGGCCTGGGCGTCAAGCCGGTGGCGATCCAGAAGCTCTTTAGCCAGGGCGACTACCAGAACACCGAGAACCAGTTGGATCTGGCCATCGAGGGTCAGGGCTTCTTCAAGGTGCTGAAGGTGGACGAGGAGGTCTACACCCGCTCGGGGGCCTTCAAGCTGGACAACAACGGGGTGATCGTGGACAGCAACGGCTACATCCTCCAACCCCAATTCACGGTGCCCGACGGCACCACCAGCATCGTGGTGGACCCCGGAGGACAGATCACCGCCCTGGGCGCCGACGGCGCGGTCCTGGCCCAGGCCCAGCTCACGCTCTACAAGTTCGCCAACCCGGCCGGGCTGTTCGCCATCGGCAAGAACCTGTTCCGCCCCACCCCGGCCTCCGGGGCGGCGGTGGAGGGCAACCCAGGCGTGGGCCAGTATGGCACCATCGCCCAGGGCTTCTTGGAGATGAGCAACGTCTCGGTGGTGGACGAGATGGTCAACATGATCGTGGCCCAGCGGGCCTACGAGTCCAACTCCAAGGCCATCCAGACCGCCGACTCCATGCTCCAGATGGCCAACAACGTCAAGCGCTAGCCCTGAAATGGACGGCGCGCGGGAGAGCCACATGAAGCGCACTTCTCAAATCCTGATCGTCCTGGCCCTGACCGCCTGGCTGGCCGCTTCCGCCCGCGCCTCCCAAACCCTGGTCTTTTCCGAGCACGTCATGGCCGACGCAGGCCGGTTGACCCTGTTGAGCCTGGCGGCCCCGGACCAGGCCCTGACTCCGGAGCTGAAGCAATCCCTGGCCGCGATCACGGTGGGCGTGTCCCCCAACCTGGGCCGCAACCTGACCATCCACGGCTCGCGGATCAAGAGCCTGGTCAAGCAGGCCAACCTGGGGCCGGAGGTCAGCGTGCTGCTGCCGGAACAGGTGGTGGTGGAGCGTCAGACCCAAGTGCTCACCAGCCAGCGCCTGGGCCAACTCTACATCGAGGAGGTCAACCAACGCCTGGGCCAGCGGGCGCGCGAGGCCGACATCCGCGACCTGGAGCCCGGGCGCGACCTGTTGCTGCCCGCCGGGCGGTTGACCACCCAGGTGCGCCTGATCGGGGTGGAGGGCGAGCCGGTGGGCCGGGTGCCGGCGGCGGTGGATGTCTACGTGGACGGCCACAAGGAGGCCCAAACCAGGGTCTCGGCGGTGGTGGACCTTTACGACCAGGTGGTGGTGGCGGTCCGGCCCCTTTTGGGACGCCACGTCATCGGACCCGACGACGTGGAATTACGGCGGGTGAACCTGGCCGAAGTGGGCGGCAATTTCCTGACCAACCCCCGCGACGCGGTGGGCCTGCGCACGCGGGTGGCGGTGGGCCCCGGCCAGGCCCTGGACCTGCGCCGCCTGGAGCAGGCCCCCCTGATCCGCCCCGGCGACGTGGTGACCATGGTCTTCAACGCCGACGGCCTGAAGGTCAGCGCCAAGGGCAAGGCCGAGCAGACCGGTTACGCCGGCGGCCGGATTCGACTCAGCAATCTCAGCACCAAGCGCGAGGTCTGGGGCAAGGTCCTGGATTCGGGCACGGTGGTGGTGGAGTTCTAGGAGGCTCGCGATGATCGACCGGATGTTGCGCAACAGCTTGATCCTGGCCTGCCTGGCCGGCCTGGCCTTGGCCGCGGGCTGCGCCAACCACCTGGGCGAGTTCGACCCCAAATCCCAGATCCCCCCGGCCCCGGACCCGGCCTATGGCATGCGCAAGCCCGGTCAGACCACCGGCAGCCTGTTCGTGGAGGCCAAGAGCGACTTCTATGGCGACCTGCGCGCCCGCCAGGTGGGCGACATCATCACCGTGGAGATCGTGGAAAACAGCAAGGCCAAGAAGAAGAACGACACCAAGGCCGAACGCAAGAACACCTACGTGGCCGGCATCAGCAACCTGATGGGCTACGAAAGCCAGTTCCCGCCCCAGCGTGGCGAGAACAAGACCCCCAACACCATGGTCAACGCCAACTTCCAATCCAAGCATGACGCCACCAGCGAGCTGACCAAAGAGGACACCATGACCTCCTCCATCGGCTGCACCGTGATCGAGGTCCTGCCCAACGGCAACCTGACCGTGCGCGGCTCGCGGGAGGTCCAGGTCAACGGCGAGACCCAGTACATCGTGCTGGAGGGCACCGTGCGCCAGAGCGACGTCACCGCCAAGAACACCGTGATGTCCACCCAGCTGGCCGACGCCCGCATCCACTACACCGGACGCGGCGTGCTGAGCGACAAGCAGCAGCCGGGCTGGCTGGCCCGCCTCCTGGATCATGTCTGGCCCTTCTAGGTCGGCCGGGGAGATTAGACCATGCGCAAGACCGCAGCCATCATCTGCCTGGCCATCCTGACCCTGGCCTGTCTGGCGGCCCCGGCCCCGGCGGCCCGGATCAAGGACCTGGCCACCATCCAGGGCGTGCGCGGCAACCAGCTCATCGGCTACGGCCTGGTGGTGGGCCTCAACGGCACCGGCGACAAGGCCAGCTCCTTCACCAATCAGGGCCTGGCCAACATGCTGACCCGGATGGGGGTGCGGGTGCCGGCCAGCGAGATCAAGGTCAAGAACGTGGCCGCGGTGATGGTCACCGCCGATCTGCCCCCCTACGCCCGCCTGGGCCAGCGCCTGGACGTGACCCTCTCCTCCCTGGGCGACGCCAGCAGCCTGGCCGGCGGCACCCTGCTGGTGGCCCCCCTGAAGGGCTTGGATGGAACCACCTACGCCGTGGCCCAGGGACCGGTGAGCGTGGGCGGTTTCCAGGCCGGCGGCGAGGCGGCCAGCGTCAGCAAGAACCATCCCACCGTGGGACGCATCCCCCGCGGGGCTTTGGTCGAGCGCGAGCTGCCCCTGGAGTTCGCCCAGCTCACCAGCCTGACCGTCAACCTCAACAACCCCGACTTCACCACCGCCCACCGCATGGCCGGCCGCATCAACCAGGCCCTGCCCAACCTGCGCGCCCAGGCTCTGGATCCCTCCACGGTCAAGGTGGAGATGCCGGGGCCGAGCGCGGACCCGGTGGGGCTCATGGCGCGGCTGGAGACGCTGGACATCAGTCCCGACACCATCGCCAAGGTGGTGGTGGACGAGCGCACCGGCACCGTGGTGATGGGTGAGCAAGTGCGAATCAGCACCGTGGCCGTGGCCTCCGGGGCCTTGAGCATCAGCATCACCGAGACTCCCGAGGTCAGCCAAGCCCTGCCCCTGGCCCCTGGCGGCCAGACGGTGGTGGTGCCGCGCACCCAGGTTCAGGCCAGCGAGCAGAAGCGGGCCCTGGCGGTGCTGCAGTCCGGCGCCTCCATCGGCGACGTGGTCAAGGCCTTGAACGCCCTGGGCGCCACCCCCCGCGATCTGATCGTGATCCTCCAGGCCATCAAGGCGGCCGGCGCGTTGCAGGCGGAGCTGGAAATCATCTAGTCCGCGAAAATGGCCTGGGGCTTGCATTGGAACTGGGCGGGATGACCAACCCTAACGCAGCGAGCCCTGGACCATGGCCCTGATGACCGCCAAAAGCAGCCGAGCCCATCTGGACCAGGCCGGAACCCAGGCCACCGACAGCGTCGCCCAAGCCAAGCAGGCCGCCAAGCTCAAGCAGGCCAGCCGGATGTTCGAATCGTACTTTCTGCAGCAATTGATGAAGGAAATGCGCAAGACCGTCGGCAAGAGCGGGTTGATCAGCGGCGGCAAGGGCGAGGAGATGTTCACCGACATGCTGGACCAGGCCCAGTCCGACCGGGCCACCGCCATCCGCTCCATGGGCGTCGCCGAGTTGATCGAGCGACAGATGACCCGCGATAAGACCAAGAGCCCGGCGGCGGAGAGGATGAAGCTGCCAGGCAATCAGGTCGCACAAGGGCAAAATTTGCCCGCCGCCGGCGCCTTGAGGACGCCGTCCTATTTCCGCTCCGGCTATCAAAGACGCTCCGGCTCCGGCGAGGCCGCATCGGGCGGGCTGATCATGCCGGTCAACGGCGAGGTGAGCAGCACCTTCGGCTCGCGGGTCCATCCCGTCAGCGGCGAGGTGCGCGAGCACCAGGGCGTGGATCTGGCCGCGCCCCTGGGCGCGCCGGTGAAGGCCGCCCGGGCGGGACGGGTCAGCTTCGCCGGCGAGTTCGGCGAC
>JAIWNN010000048.1 GCA_020216805.1 Desulfarculus sp.
TACGGCAAGCTGGTGGTGGTGACCCACGACGACGGCAGCTCGGCCTATTACGGTCATCTGGACACCATCGAGGTGAGCGTGGGCCAGCGCGTGGCCCAGGGCCAGGGGATGGCCGCGGTCGGACAGACCGGCCTGACCACCGGCCCCCACCTGCATTTCGAGATCCGTGACAGCTCCGGACGGGCCCAGGACCCCCTGCCCCGGTTGGCCCGTGGGCTGAACCAGAGCGCCTAGCCAAGGAGGGCGAAACCATGACCGCCAACCCCGAGGACCTGAAGCTGATCCAGCAGCACATTGAGGACGAGGTCGGCTGCTATCGCGAAATGATCCAGGTGGTGGAGCGGGAGCGCGACATCCTGCTCAGCCGAGACCATTCCGGTCTGCCCGAGCAGGCCGAGCAGAAGCTGGCCATCGCCCGCCGCCTGCATCAAAGCCGCCTGGCCCGCCAGGAGGTGATGAGCCGGATATCGCCCGATCCCGCCCGCCCGCTTCGCCTGCGCGATCTGGCCGGGCTTTTGCCCGCGGCCGAGCGCGGGATCTTCCGGGCCTTGCTGCAGCGGGCCCAGTCCCTGGCCGAGAGCTTGACCGCCAAAAACCAGGCCAACGCGCGCTTCGTGCAGGAGGCCCTGGACACGGTGGAGCAACTGATGGACATCCTGAGCGGACGGGACCGGAGCCAGACCTATGATCAGGAAGGCCGGCGCAACGCAACCTCCAGCGGCCCGCCCCGCTTGCTGACCCGCGAGGTGTAGCCCATGCCGTCCATCTATTCCATGCTGGACATCAGCCGGTGGTCGCTGCAAGCCAGCACCAGCGCGTTGAACACCGTCAGCCACAACGTGGCCAACGTCAGCACCGAAGGCTACACCCGGCAAGCGACCGTCCTGGTCACCCGCAACCCGGAACGCACCGCCGAAGGCTGGTATGGCCACGGCGTGGCCACCAGCACCGTGATCCAATACAGCGACCGCCTGATTCAGAGGCGGCTCACCGACAAGCAGAGCGACCTGAGCGTATTGGACAGCCGGGTTACCCAGCTCAGCCGTCTCCAGGCCCTGGCCAACGAGGCCGGCGACACCGGCCTGGGCCAGAGCATCACCGCCTTTTTCAGCGCCTGGCAGGATTTGTCCAACAACCCCGAATCCACCTCGGTGCGCGGCACCCTGGTCGAAACCGCCGCCAACCTGACCAGCCGACTCAACAACGTCTATCAGGACGTCAGCGCCATCGCCCACGACATGGACGTCTATCTGTCCCAGGGGGTGTCGCAAGTCAACTATATCTGCCGACGCATCGCCAGCCTCAACCAGGACATCATGGCCGCCGAGGCGTCCGGGCACACCGCCAACGACTACCGTGACGAGCGCCTGCGCCAGTTGTCGTCCTTAAGCGCGATGATGAACATCCAGTGGTTCGAGGACGCCCAAGGCTCGGTGACGGTTTTCGCCGGCAACGGACGAACTCTGGTGCAGGGCACCTATCCCCAGCCCAGTGACCAGGACCCCCTGGCCTTTCAGGCCGTGCCCGGGTACACCGGCAACCAGATCGTGTCCACGCGGACCGGACAGGTTCTGGGCCTGGAGGACCTGACCGGCGGCCAGTTGGCGGGTTGGCTCCAGGTGCGCGACGTCGACATCGAAAAGACCAAGGCGTTCCTCGACGATCTGACCACGACCATCGTGGGCCAGGTCAACCTGCTGCACAGCCAGGGCGCGGGTACGTCCCTTTTCAGCGACGTCACCGGCACCTACAAGAGCGTGGACGACAACACCGGTCTCAACGACCCCAACAACACCCTGCCCTTCAAGGACCTGCTCAAGAGCGGCGAGCTGGAGATTTGGGTCTACGAGAACGGCACCCGGCGCTCCTACACCGTGAACATCGATCCCAGCCGCACCCTGACCCAGATCGTCGGCGACATCAACGCGGTGATCAACCCCACCGCCAATCCCACAGTCAACCCTGTGGCATCCATCGTCGACGGCAACCGGCTGCGCATCGCTGCCCAGGGCGACATCCAGTTCGCTTTTGGCGGCGACAGCAGCGGGCTCCTGGCCGCCATGGGCATCAACACCTTCTTCGACGGCTATTCGGCCAGCAACGCTTCGGTCAACGCCGTTGTCAGCGGCAACGTGGGGCTCATCGCCGCCGGACGCATCGCCGCAAACGGCGAGCACACCAAGGGCGACAACAGCAACGCCCTGGACCTGGCCGACCTCAAGGACGCCGACCTGATGAACAACGGCACCCAGACCATCAACGAGGCGGTCATCGCCTGGTCGGTGGACCTGGGCAGCAACATCGCCAACCTCGATGACAATCGGACCTTCGCCGAGGCCGCCAAGGAAGAGCTTCTGAACCTGCGCGACCAGGTGAGCGCGGTGAGCCTGGACGAGGAGATGATCAAGATGATCCAGTTCCAGCGGTCATACCAGATGGCGGCCAAGATGATCGGAGTGGCCGACCAACTGCTGGAGACCTTGCTGACCCTGAAGAACTAGTGCTCCGGGAGTGCCGCCATGCCCATCCGCGTCAACCAGGAAACCTTCTACCGTGCGACGATGTACAGCCTGATGCGCAGCCGCGAGGCCCAGTACACCCTGAACAACCAGTACAGCAGCGGCAAGCGGGTCAACCAGCCCAGCGACGATCCGGTGGCCTCCATCACCGCCCAGTATTCCCACCGCGGCATGGAAGAGCTCAGCCAGTACAAGGACAATCTGGGCCATGTCGGGGACTGGCTGAAGCTGAGCGTCAGCGCCATGGAGAAAATGGACGAATTGCTGACCCAGGCCCGCACCCTGGCCGAGCAGCTCTCCACCAGCACCTACACCACCCAGCAGCGCCAGAGCTTCGAGGGCCAGGTCAAGGACATCATCGACCAACTGGTTCAACTGGGCAACACCCAGAGCAACGGCAGCTACATCTTCGCCGGCACGCTCTCGAACACAGCGCCGGTGTTGACCAACCCCGCCGTCGACAACCCGGCGGTGATCGTGGACAGCCAGGGCGGCAGCGGGCGGATCTACGGCGCTGGTCAATACACCGGCAAGTACAGTCGCGACCTGCAATTGAGCGTGGACGCGGCCTACGCCGGCGGCGTCCCCAGCGCCCTGAACCCCATGCGGATCAATTACTCCTACGTGGATGACTATGGCCGCACCGTCACCGGCAGCGTGACCTTGACCGGCACCGGCAGCGGCAACGGGGTTGAGGTGGGCGACGGACTGCGCATCTACACCGACGAAGGGACCTTTGCGGCCAATGGCTCCTACACCCTGGAGGTTCACCGCCAGCAAGGCAACAACCAAAGCGTCTACGCCAATCTGGCCAGCAATAGCCGCATGGCCTACAACTACACCCTGGACACGCTCTGGTCGGGGGAGGGCAATTCCGGCGTCGGCTGGGGCAACCTGCTGGACCAGTTGCGACACTGGCAGGACACGCTGGCCAAGGACTACGAGGTGCAGAAGTACTTCGAGGCGGTGCCGGCGGTCGGCAACGACCGCGCCAGCAGCGCCCAGTTGCAGGTTTCCGGCGAGTGGGCGGAGTTGGGCGTGCGCGACTACGAATTCTACACCGGCGGACCCATCCAAAGCAGCGACGCCGACGAGACCGCCCTGCGCAACTACCGCAACTTCACGGTCGACGCGACCTATCCTGGGGGGGCCCCCGCGGCCGACAACCCCATGACCCTGAACTACGAGTATTGGGACGGCGCGGCCTGGCAGACGGACGCGGTGGTCGTGACCGGCACCGGCAGCGGCAATCCGGTGAGTCTGGCCGGAGGCTATGGCGCCACCATCTATCTGGTGGAGTCAACCTACGCCGCCGGCGACAGCCTCCCTCTGGAGATCTATCCCCCTCTGCCCGCGCCGCCGGCCGCCCTGCCCTCACCCCTGCCGGAGGACACCGCGGTGACGCCCTCGGCCAGTCAGCCGGTGCGGGTCACTTACACCTACGTGGAGAACGGGCAGCGGCGCTGGAGCAGCGTGGTTTTCACCGGCACCGGCGACGACCCGGCCAACGTGCTCTCCCTGAACCCGCCGGGCGAGGCCACCCTCAGCTTGAACAAGGGCGCCACCCTCAACGACGGCGACACCTGGTCCCTGACCCTGGAGCAATACCACCAGGGTCAATCCACCAGCCAGGCCATGGTGGCCACGCTTGAAAGTGTTCAGTCCAAGCTGCTAAAGTACATCGGCGACGCCGGTGGCAAGCTTAACCGCCTGGAGGCCCGGACTGGATTCCTGGAAAGCGACGTGCTGCGGCTCCATGACCGCCTAACCCGGGTCGAGGACGCGGACGTGACCGAGGTGGCCACCCAGTTGGCGAGCTTCCAGACCATGTACCAGGCCACCCTCCAGGCCACGGCCATGGTCTCCGGCAAAACCCTGGCCGATTACCTATGACGCCTGCGGGGAGTCGGCTCCGGATCCACCTTGTCGGCCTAGGCGGAGGTAAGCAGTGCTGATACTCACCCGCAAGGTGGGGGAAAGCATCACCATCGGAGACGGCTCCATCACCGTGAGCGTGATGGAGGTCAAGGGCCGGCAGGTGCGCCTGGGGATCACCGCCCCGCCGGACACCCCCATCCACCGCCAGGAGATTTTCGACAAGATCAAGGAAGTGAATCAGCAAGCCGTGGCCTGCCAGGCCGGGGACCTGGATCTGATCAGCGGCTTGCTGGGTGACGGGGGGCGGGATGACTGAGGCCATGACCCAAGATGTGCTGAAAGTCGCCACCACCCGCTTCGGCACGGTGGAAGTGCCCGCCGAGCGCATGCTGACCTTCCCGCATGGCATGGTGGGGTTCCCGGAGCTGCACCGCTATGTGCTGTTGCACCATCGCGAGGGCTCGCCCTTCCACTGGCTGCAGAGCGTGGACCACCCCGACCTGGCCTTCGTCCTGGCCAACCCCCTGGTCTTCGACCCCGGCTACCAGGTGGTGCTGGGCAACACCGAAAGCCAGTTGTTGCAGAGCAGCGACGCCCAGAACCTCCAGGTCTGGGTGGTGGTGACCATTCCCCAGGGAGAGCCGGAAAAGCTGACCGCCAACCTCAAGGCCCCGGTGATCATCAACCTGGAGAACCGCCTGGCGGCCCAGGTGATCATGGACGATCCCCGCTTCCCTCTGCGCCAGCCCCTGCGCAAGCAATAGCCCGGCCAGAGCGAACGACGCCAAAAAAACGGCCCCCCGCGAGGGGGGCCGAAGCGCTTTCAGGCTGGGGTGTTGACGTCAGACCAATTCGCGCAGGAAATCCACGATCATGCGCTGAGCCACCTGGTCGGCGTCGACCTTGTATTCCTGGTTGGCGATGCGCTGCCTGATCTCGGCCACCCGCTGCTCGCGGACGTCGGTGGTGCTGGCCAGGGCCTCGGCCGCCTTGGCCATCTCCCGACTGCGGCCGGATAGCTCCACCCGGTCGGAGGCTGCGGCCTGGGCCATCTCGCCGGACGAGGTGGCCGCCTTGTCCTCGACCCGGACGCTGGATGAGGCGCGGTCGCGGTTCTCCACCACCTTGCTGGTCAGGCCTAGGGTTTCCTTGATTTGCATGGCCTGCCCTCCTTAGTCGGTCCCGACCCCCTCGCCGGGGGCGGGAACCAGGGGAGCGCCGAAGCGGCGCCACTACACCATGTTTTCGTCCACGATCTGTTGGGTGATGGCGAACAGGCGCTCCTGAAGGTTGGCCGACTCCTCGGGGCCGAGGGTCGCCACGATTTCGCCGCTGGCCTGGTCCCGCACCAGGAAGCGCAACTGCCCGGTGCTCTCGTCCTGGCTCAGGTCCAATTCGCGGCCGTACTCCTGGCTCAGTCGCTTCAGCGCCATGTCCTCCACCCCGCCTGGCCCCATGCCCAGACCGGGGGCGCGATATCCGATATTCGAGACGATTTCAGCGGTTATCTTTTCGATGACCTGCTTGCGGCGGGCCTCGATGCTGATGTTGACCTGGTCGGAAGGGAGGCTTTCGCTGGCCATGCGCCTGCGCGCCAGACGCTGCCCGCGGCTGAGCTGCTTGGCGTAGGTGCGCAGAATATTCTGCACTTGAAAAGAGGTGATCGTCATGACCTAATGCATCCCTTCACCTCTTTTATCGACCACTCCGCGCGAAAACTTTATATTTTTTAGGCCCTGGCGTCAATCTTTTCGCCCCCTGGTCCGACTTGTGCCCCAGGGGGAGGTTACGGTATCATTATAGTGCTTCCAGGGACACGGCGCCGCAGGGAAATGCCATGCCGGCTTCTATCCACAGCCTGGCGACCCCTGGCGCGGCCCCATATGCCAACGGTGGCGGCCGCGAGGCCCCGGACTGTGCCGCGCAACCGGGGCAGGCGGTGACCAGTCACAGTTGGAGCCTGAGCACCGGCGGCTTCAGCCTGGACTTCACCTGGCGGCGGGTGGAAAATCTGGCGGGGGAGAAGGCGGGCTCATCCCAGACCACCCCGGCCGCCATGCCGGTTCCCAGCCAGGCGGCCAACGCCATCGCTCCCGCCAAGCCGCGGCAGAGCTTCCAGGAAATTCTGCGACGTCGCCAGCTTAGCCAATTACTGCTGGCATCCGACCACCCACCGCAGGGCCGCCAACCCCTGTTGATGGCCAGCCAGCCATCCCCGCCTCAACCTGGACCGGTATGCCGGGCCTATGCCCAGACCATGGGTCCGCTCGGCGGACCCGGATGCAATTTCAGCGCTTAATCACAGCTAGCCACATCAAATAGACACAGGACGCGCGTCAAAGAAGCCGCGCGCTGGGCACGATTTGCCGGGCTGGCGCCAACCCGCCGACTGGACCGCACAAGCATAATGATCCCAACTGGTTATAACTAAAGCACCCTTGGTGACTGGCATGGGGGTTGCATAGAGAACGAGTGGAGGTCTCCGGTCGGTCCGCCTCGGGGCGGAGCCGGGCCCGTGAACGAGGAAACGCCCCATGCGGATACTGCTGCTGGGTAGTGATAATTTCGCCCTCGCCTTGCGCCGGTTGGGATGCCAGGTGGTGACGGCCGGTCCCGGCGAGGAGGCCGATCTGCGCCTGGACTCGAGTGATCCGGATTGGCGCGAGCTGCGGTCGGTGGTGGGGGAGGATTTCGACGCCATCGTGGTCACCGATCACATTGGTCGCCGGGTTCTGCCCACCGGCTTGTGGGCCGCCAAGGCGGTGACGGTTTTCTATGGCGTGGATGCCCCGCTCAATGTTTTTTGGCATCGACATTTCGCCCGCCTATTCGACTTGGCGCTCTTTGACCAGCCCCAACCGGCGGAGGACCTGGCGTCAGTGCACCCAGCGAGCCATTGGTTGCCGCTGGCGGTGGAGACGGAGCTTTATCGCAACGACTTCCAGCCGCAGGACACCCCGGGGGCGTGCTTTGTCGGGGTGGTGGACGCGGCGCTGCGGCCCAAGCGGTCAGCGGTGCTGGCCAGGCTCCGCCGCCGAACCGCGGTGGAGGTTCGCGGTGGGCGGGGGCAGGGCTGGTTCGCCACCTCGGCGGCGGCCCAGCTCTACCGCCGTCATCAACTAGTGCTCAATGAAAACCTTTTTCCGGGAATGACCACTCGGCCCCTGGAGGTGATGGCCTCGGGCGGCTGCCTATTCAGCGAGGCCGCACCGGGGGTGATGGACCGCTACTTTCGCGACTTTGAGCATTTGCTTTATTTCACCTCGGACGATTTTGACCAACGGTTGGAGATGTTGCTGGGTGACCGCGGGCTGCGCCTGCGTTTGGCGGAGGCAGGGCGAGAGGAGGTTTGGAGCCGTCATTCCTTCCTGGTCCGGGCCGGGCTGCTGCTGGCCTTGATAGAGCCGCTGCGCAGCTTGTCGCCGGAAGAACGCGGCCGGGCGCGCGGAGGGGAAGCCCTGCGCCTGGAGGGCGAGAGCCTTTTTCTGGCTGGTCTGCGTTGGCCGAACCAAGGGGGAAACCTTAGAATCAGCAGGGGGTTGGGAAGGCTGTGCGCGGCGGCCAACAATGGCGCCGATCCCTTGCCCGCCAGCCGGGCTTATGGTCGGGCCGCCCTGGTGGCCGGACAGATGGAAGCTGGGATCGCCCATTTGGGCCGCGCGGCCCAAATGGGCGGTCCCGCCGACGAGATGGCTTGGGCCCTGACAGCGTGGTTGGCAGGCAGGACCGACCTGGCCCGGGAACGGTGGAGACGCTTGCTGGACGAGCGCGGGGAGCCGGGCCAAGCGGGTTTCCATTTGGCGGTGGGCCGCTTGTTGATCCGGGAGGGTGAGACCCTTTGGCCGGGATTCAACCGCCAGGCCTGGCCCATGCCGCTCTGGGGAGCATTCGAGCATTTACTTGAATCAACCCGGATCGCGCCGCAGCAGGCTCTGGCCTGGGAGGCCCTGGGGGACCTGCTGTCGGGATGGGATGCCGCCAACCAGGCCCATGCCTGTTATCAGCGGGCCCTGGCCCAATCCCCCAGCGACGTTTTGGTCGCCAAGATCCGCCAAACCGCCCGGCGCGGCTATCTGGAGTAGGTATGGAGCTGAGCCAAACCAGCGAAGGGGCCTGGTTCTTGGAGGGGAGGCCCTTGCATCCGGCTCGGGGAGCCTTGGCGGCCGCGAGAGCCGAGTTGGTGGGTCAGGGGGTGGAGGCGGTGGGGCCTGGTGGGCTGGTGGTGCTGGTGGGCCAGGGACTGGGTTGGCACGCCCGAGCGCTGCTGGACCAGGAGCCTGAGGCTAACTTGCTGATATACGAACCTAATAGTCGCACCAGGGCCCTGGCTGCGGCCTTGGGGCCAGACCTGGGCGCGGTGGAGGTGATCGGCCAGGAGAATGACCTCCTGGCCCGGTTGGCCCAGGTGCTGGTCTATCAGACCGGCCGGCGGGTCCTGGTGGTAAGCGCCCCGGCCTACCGGGAGGCTCATCCCGACTTATACCAGCAGGTGGAGAAGTTGGTGGCGGAGCAGGTCCAACGAGGCCGGGTGGACCAACTCAACCGCGCCGCCAAGCGTGGACAATGGCTGGCGCACCTCGAGGAAAACTTCAGGTTTTTGCTTGAATATCCCGACATCACTCGGCTGGCTGGCCGCTATTGCGGAGTGCCGGCCCTGGTGGTCGGGGCCGGTCCCTCGCTGGACCAGAGCCTGCCGTTGCTGGCCCAGCAGGACCTGACGCCTTGGCTGACCATAGCCGCCGCCTCGGCCTTGGCTCCCTTGGTCGCGGCGGGACTCCATCCCGACCTGGCCATGGCCCTGGAGGCCAAGGATGAATCGCGTCAATTGATCGTGGCCGACCCCAAGCGTACCCTGCTGGCCGCGGCCAGCAGCGCGCATCCTCATCATTTTCGCAACCAGCCGGGATGCCGTGCGCTTTTCCACTTGTCGCCCTGGTTGCCCAAAGCATTGGGCCAGGGGGCGCCCCTGGCCAATGGCGGGCATGTCACCAGCGCCGCCTTCACCCTGGCCCTGCTCTGGGGGTGCGATCCGATTGTCTTGGTGGGGCAGGACTTGGCCTTTTGCCAAGGGAGGGCCTATGCCCGGGGACGACCGGGGAGCGATGAGCTGGCTGTCGCCCCGACCCGGAGCGTGCCGGCCATAGGTGGGGGCGAAGTTGAAACATCAGTTGTTATGGCTGGTTATATAGACTGGTACCGTGAAGCGGCCGCCTATCTGACTCAGAGGAGGACTGGCCCGCGACTGGTGAACGCCACCGCCCAGGGGGCCTGGTTGCCCGGGTTTGAACACCTGGACTTGAAAACGGCGCTGGAGAGCTTGCCAACTCAACGGCGGTCGTTCGCGCGACCGCTGGAAGCAGTGCGGCAGCTGGCTCCACCGCCGGCCTGGCAGATCGGTCAGGCTCTCAGCCAGGCCCGCAGCGACTTGAGGCAGGGGCTCAACCTTTTGGAACGACATGGTGTTGCGGCATTGCGTCAATCCACGCCCCCGGATTCGGTGGTGGCTGAACTCTGGGATTTGACAGACAAAGCGGAACATCCGGAACGGACGCGGGCGGTGCTAGCCGAGTTGAGCCAGGCCATGACCAGGATGGCGGAGATGGTGTATGCCCACGCCTAGCCTGGGGTTGGTGATGATCCTGAAAAACGAGGCGGCCAACCTGCCGCGCTCGCTGGCCCCCATCGCTCATTGCTTCGACGAGGTCGTGGTGGCCGATACGGGTTCGCAAGACGAAACGGTCAGCATTTGCAAGCAATTGGGTGCGCGGGTCTTTTCCATCGCCTGGCAGCACGATTTCGCGGCCGCGCGCAATCATTCCATCGCCCAGGCCAGGGCCGACTGGTTGCTCTGGCTGGACGGCGACAACGCCACGACACCAAGAGAAATCGAGGCGTTGCGAGCCGTAATTCCGCTTTCGGGGCCGGCAGTGGTCTGGGCCCAGGAAAAGGTGGTGCCTTCCGGCGAGCGGCTTTGGCAAAAGCGCTGTTTCCCGCGCCGGGCAGAGGTGTGGTTTTCCGGCCGGGTGCACGAGCAATTGGTGCATCCTCCGGAATGGCCCAACCTGGTGGCGCCCATGGTGATCGAGCATTGGGGCTACGCCGATCCCCGGCGGACGCGGGAAAAGGGCGCCTACTATCTAAGCTTGCTCGAGCAAACGCTCCAAGAAACTCCGGACGATTATTACGCTCGTTTTCAGGTCGGGCGCTGTCTGATCAACCTCGCCGATTGGTCCGGGGCCGTGGCCCAGCTCTCCCGGGTGACGGCCGATGACGGAGCTCGGCGCGGCAACCCGGAGCTCTGGGCCGCCGCACACCACCTCCTGGCCCAGAGTTGGCAGCGGCTGGGCCGTCAGGATCTAGCCCGAAATGTCCTGGAGCAATTGCTGCATCAGATGCCGGAGCATGGGCTGAGCCACTATCATCGCGGACGCTTGGCCTATGCATCCGGAAAATGGCAAGAAGCGGTGGAGCACCTCTCCCAGGGATTGTCCCTGGGCTGGGGCGCGCCGGTGGTTGATCTGGACCCGATCCAAACCACCTTTCTAGCGCATTATTTCCTGGCCCGAGCCTGCGAAGAGTTGGGACGACACCACCAAGCCCTGGAGCATCTGCAAGCAGCTCGCAAATCAGACCCCCGACGCGCCAGCCTGGCCACCGACCAGGCGCGGTTGCTGTTGGCGATTGGAAAACCTCAGGCCGCCCGGAAAGAGTTAGAGCAAATACTCAATAAGACGCCAGGGGATCGGCGCGCCCGCGCCCTTTGGCAGCAGATCGAGGCCTCGGCATGAAGAAGCAAAGCCTGCACATCGCATTCGTCACCGACGGTCAGCCGTTTCATGGCGCCTCGCCCGAGGAGCACGCCCTGGGTGGATCGGAAACGGCCTGCGTGCAAATGGCGCGCGCCCTGGCCCAGCGGGGTCACCGGGTCCAGGTCTTCTGCCGCTGCCCCCGTCCCGGCTTGCATCAGGGCGTGGTCTTCCGCGACCGCCGCGATCTGGTGGACGCCTCCCAAGAGGAGCGCTTCTCGGTGGTGGTGGTCAGCCGGTTTTTCACCGCCCTGGACCTACCGTTGCAGGCTGGGCTCAAGGTGCTGTGGAACCATGACATCCTGGACGCTCCCCGCCTATTGGCCAAGCGAATGGACGAGTTGGACCTTTGCCTGGTCCTGAGCCGCTTTCACGCAGAGGACTTCCTGACCAAGCTGCCGGCCATCGCCCCCAAGCTGGCCCTGACCCGCAACGGGCTCGACCTGGATCTGGTGGACCGGTCCACGGTCGGCGTCCAGCGCGACCCCTGGCTGATGGGTTATGTTTCCCGCCCCGAGAGGGGATTAAAGCTATTACTTGAAAAAATATGGCCGGTCTTGCGGGCCAGAAAGCCGAGCCTGCGACTGGCGGTCTGCGGTTATGAGGTGGATACCAACGAACTGCCCGAGGCCATAGTCAAGGAGCATGTCCAGATCCAAGGCCTCCTGGCCTCCAGCCCGGGGGTGGTTCGCCTGGGGGCTCTGGCCAAGGCCGACTACTACCGGTTCCTGGCCAGTTGTGGCTTGGTGCTATATCCATGTGTTTTTCCTGAGATATCTTGCATCGCGGCTTTGGAGGCTCAGGCCCTGGGCACCCCCCTGCTGACCAGCGACGCCTTCGCTTTGCGCGAGACGGTCGTAGAGCCCGATTTCCGAGTGGGCGGCGATCCCGGCTCTCCCGACTACCTGGATCGGTACATCCAGCGCGCGCTCGAGCTTATTCAAGCCCCCCAGGAAACGCAATGCCTGGCCGAGGCCGCCCGGGTTCGGGTCCGCGCCCACCATGACTGGACCCGCATCGCCACCGAGTGGGAAAACCTGTTCCGTGAGCAACTCGCGCGGCGCATTCAGCGGCAGGCCCCGGCCCTGGCGGCCAGCCTGGTCCTGCGGGGGGATCGGGCCGCGGCCGAGGAATTGTTGCAGCGCGGCCTGCCGGTCCCGGACGAGGGCCCGGCTCCCCGCGACCCCGACGAGGAGGGGCTTCTAGACGCCATGGCCCAGGCCCTGGCCGGGGTGTTGACCGAAACCGGCGCCGTCGGAGTGGTTTCCCGGGACCAGGGCCGCACCGCCCAGGGACTGGCCCAGCGGCTGGGACGGGAGGTCCGCGAGATCGATTTGGCTGGCGTCGGCAAGGAGCGGGTGGACGCCCTGGTGATTCGGGACTCCCTGGAGCGGGCCGAGGATCCGGCGCTTTTCCTGCGGCAGGCCCTGGCCTGGTGTCACCCCCATGGCAAGGTCTTGCTCTGCGTGGCCGCCGGGGCCTGGCCTTTGTTGATGGCCGGCCATCTGGCCCGCCGCCACGACCTTGGTCGCGAGGAAATCTTGGCCCTGCTGCCGGGACGGTCGGTTTCCCTGCGCTATTTGGCCCGGGGCTTGGTGGGGCAGGGGGCCGACCGCTATTTCGCCGGACGTTGGCTGGCCCTGGCCTCGGTCGCCGGACCCGAACCCGACTCGCTGGACCCGGGAGCCGGTCTGAGCCGCACTCGCCCCGCGCCCCAGCATCTGCTGGACGAGGTGAAACGTGCCGGCCTGGTCTGAGACCAAACCACGTCTGCGGATGGTGACTCCGCCGATCCACAGCCTGGTGGTGATCCAGCTGGCGCGTCTGGGCGATTTCCTTCAGAGCACCCCGCTGCTGGCCGCCCTGCGTGCGCGCCACCCCGGGGCGCGAATCATGGCCGTGGTCGGCCCGGCCCAGGCTCCCCTGGCCTGCAATTGCGGCCTGGTGGACGAGATCCTGCCTCTGGACCCGGTGGCGCTGGCCGATGCGGCCGCCGATCGCCACAGCCGGCGGGCCTTGGCCCGGCTGCGGGCGCTTTGCGAGCCGATCTGGAGTCAACCCGCCCAGGCGGTTTACAACCTCAATTTCTCCTCCTTGGCGGCCGGAGTGGCTGCGGGATGGGACCGGGCGGACCAGCATGGCTGGCGGTTGGAAGAGGACCGACGCCGCCTGGTGGGCGCGGCTTGGTCGAGCTTCGTGATGCAAAACGTCTCCGACCGCCGTCTGACCCGGCTGCATCTCTGCGACATCTTGGCTTCTTACGCCGCGCCGGAGACCCCGCCCCTGGCCCGCCTGGCCCAGCGGGTGGACGAGGGCGCGGCGGCTCGGGTCCAGGAACTTTTGGGCCCACGCCGCCCCCGGGTGGCCCTGCAACTGGGGGCCAACAGCGACCTGCGCCGTTGGCCGGTGGCCAGTTTCGCCGCGCTGGCCAAGGCGTTGCTGGAGCGTGGCATCGAGGTTTTCCTGGTGGGTGGCCACGTCGAGCGCCCGCTGGGCCAACGCTTGAAGGAGGCCCTGGGTCCGGCCGGAGAAAAGGTCCGCGACCTGATGGGACGCACCGACCTGCCTGGTCTGGCCGCCGCCCTGGCCGCCATGGACCTGGTGGTCTCCGGCGACACCGGCAGCCTGCACCTGGCCACCGCGGTGGGGGCGCCGGTGCTGGCCCTGTTCATGGGTCCGGCCCAGGTTCACGAGACCGGACCCTATGGTGCGGGTCACCTGGTGCTCCAGGCCCGGGACGCCTGCGGTCCCTGCCAGGAGCAGGCGCCGGTCTGCGGGGGGGTGGCCCCCTGTCGACGGCTTTTGGAGCCGGCGGCGGTGATCCAGGCGGCGATTGAACTGCTGGATGGCCGCCCGGCGGCGGAGGTGGGCGCGGGGCTGGACCTGCCCGAGGGCGTGGAGCCCCTCCTGGGGGTGATGGATGGCTTTGGCCAGCGTTATCGTCCCCTGCGGCCCCGCTCTTTGGATCCCTTGACCGCCCTGGCCCTGGCCCTGCGCCAGGCCGGCCGCGACCTGCTGCGGCCTGGTCCGGCGGCGGGTGATCTCGCCGAGCTGGCGGACGAACACCGCCCCCCGCGCCCCGAGGCGCGCCCGGTGCTGGCCGGGCTG
>JAIWNN010000049.1 GCA_020216805.1 Desulfarculus sp.
CGCACGGGGTCCGGCCCCCCGCGTCTGGAAATCCGGCGGTGGCGGTCGCGGCCACTGTTGCCCGGCTTGAAGTGCGCGGGGTGTAAGCGGCGGGAATTGGCCGAATTCATACGACCCCCACATCTTGTTGCCAATTTTCCGACCACCACCCAATGTAGTGTTGCGCCTTGACTTGCCCGCCCGGGTCTGCTATCTAGGGGTGTACTCTAGCGCGGAGAGGGCATGCGGGTACGTCGCCTGGAAATCAGCGGCTTCAAGTCCTTCGCCGACCGCACCGTGGCCGACTTCCCCCAGGGTCTTTGCGCCGTGGTGGGTCCCAACGGCTGCGGCAAGTCCAACGTGGTGGACGCGGTGCGCTGGGTTTTGGGCGAACAATCGGTCAAGACCCTGCGCGGCCACGCCATGGAGGACGTGATCTTCAACGGCTCGGACAAGCGCAAGCCCACCGGCATGGCCGAAGTCACCCTGGTCTTCGAGAACACCGGCAGCGTCACCCACCCCCAGTTCGCCGATCTGAGCGAGATCGCCGTTTCCCGCCGCCTGTACCGCAACGGCGACAGCGAGTACCTCATCAACAAGATGCCCTGCCGTCTCAAGGACATCCAGCAATTGCTGATGGACACCGGACTGGGCAACCGGGCTTATGCCATCATCGAACAGGGCCGGGTGGCGGCCTTCATCGAGGCCAAGGCCGAGGACCGCCGTCTCTGGGTGGAAGAAGCCGCCGGCATCACCCGCTACAAGAACCAGAAAAAGATCTCGCTGCGCAAGATGGAGGCGGCCAAGGAAAACCTGGACCGGTTGCAGGACATCCTGCACGAGGTCGAGGCCCAGATGGAGCGCCTCAAGCGCCAGTCCAAGAAGGCCCAGGCCCACCGCGACCTCAAGACCCGCATCCGCGAACTGGACCTGAACCTGGCCAGCCACCAATACGCCCAGCTCCGCGCCGACGGCGCCGCAACCCAGGCCGAGGCCGACGCGGTGGCGGCCCAGCTCCTCTTGGCCAGCCAGCGGGTCACCACCCTGGAGACCGAGTTGGAGACGCTAAGGGTGCGGTTGATCGAGGCCGAGGAGGAGATCGCCCAGGCCGGTGCCCGCCGCCTGGAGGCCCAGGGCGCCATCCAGAAGGCCGAGAACGAGCTGACCCTGCTGGGCCGGGAGTCGGAGAGCCTCAAGCGCCTCAAGGAGCGCCTGGAGGACGAGCGCCAGGCTCTCAAGGCCCGCCTGGCCGAGCAGGAACGCGAGTACGCCCGGGCCAACCGCCTGGCCGAGGAGAGCCAGGACCAGCTTTCCGCCAGCCGGGGCGCGGTGGACCAGGCCGCGGCCGAGGCCCAGGCCGCCCGCGAGGCTCTGGCCGAGTTGGAGTCCGCCGCCGACCGGGCCAAACACGAGCTGGTGGACGCCATGTCCCTGGCCAGCCGCCACCAAAACCGCTTGGCCGACCTGGAGCGCCAGCAGGCCGAGGTCCAGCGTCGCCAGGAGACCCTAGCTGGCCGGCGGGCGGCCCTGGAAACCGAGCTGGAGGACCTGACCGCCCAACGCGAACAGGCCGAAACCACCCTGGAGGCGGCCCGAGGCGAGTTGGAGAAGGCCGACCGCGCCCTGGCCCAGCTCTCCCGTCAGCGCGACGAGAACCAACAGCGGCTGCTCGGCCTGCGCAAGGCCGAGCAGGAGGCCACCCGCCGCCGCCACTCCCTGGCGGCCGCGGTGGAGGCCCTGTCCACCGCCCTGGCCTCCTACGATTGGACTCCCGGTGGGGTTCGCAGCCTGCTTGGCGGTTCCGACGGCCCGCCGGTGGAGGTTCTGGGCCTGGTGGCCGAAAAGATCATCGTTCAGCCCGGCTCCGAGGAGTTGGTGGAGGCCGCCCTGGGTCCGGATCTCCAGGCCGTGATCGTGCGGGATGGCGCGGCGGTTCAGGCCCTGGCCCAGCACGCGCGCGAGAAAAACCTGGGCCGGCTCCGGGTGGTGGCCCTCGGCGAATTGGCCGGTTCGGACCAGGCCCCGGCCGGCAGCGACTCCCTGGCCGGCCTGGTCAGGGCCGAGCCCGGCTTCGAGGCCCTGGCCGCCCTCTGGCGCGGAGTGGGTTGGTGCCAGGATCTGCCCCAGGCCTGGGCGGCCGGACAGGGCATGGCCCCGGGCCAGGTGGTGGTCTCGGCCCAGGGCGAGCGCCTGGACCGGCCCGGCGCGGGCAGCCTGGGCAAACGCGCGGCCGAATCGGTCCTGGCCCGCCAGAACGAGCTGAAACGTCGGCGCGAGGAGCTGGCCCAAGCCGAGACCGCCGCGGCCCAGGCCGCCGCCGAACGCGAGGCGGCCGAGGACGAGGTGGCCCGCCTGGAGGACGAGCACCGCAGTCTGCGCGGGGCCCACCAGGAGCAGGAACGCGAGCTGCGCCAGGCCGAAAAGGAGGTCTACCGCCTGCGCGAGGCACAGGGCATGAAGGAGCGCCAGGTCGAGGGTCTGGAATACGACGCCGGCGAGGCCTGGAGCCAGCTCAACCATCTGGAGTCGGAGGCCGCCCGGCTGGAGGACGAACTGCGCCAGGCCCAGGAGCGCATCCAGGAGCTAGAGCAACGACTGGCCGCCAGCCAGGCCGCCTTGGGCCAGGGTCGCGACCAGGTGGAGCGTCTGCGCCGGATGGAGGCCGAGGCCCGGCTCTCCCTGGCCGGGCTGGAGAACGCGGCCCAACAGTCGGCGCGGGAGGCCGCCCGTCTGCGCAAGGAGATGCACGAAGCCCAAGAGCGCCTGGTGACCCTCGGGGTCGAGGTCCAGCGCGCGGCCGACTCCCTGGAGTCCGTCACCCGCCGCCGTCAAGAGGAACAAAACCGCCTGGGCGGGCTCTACCAGGAGATGGACCGCCAGGAGGAGGCCTATCGCTTGGCCCGCGAGGTCCTGAGCCAGGCCCAGGCCGACGGCGCCCAGCGCGAGGGTGACCTCAAGCAGGCCCGGGCCGACCTGAAGACGGTGGAGGCCGAGGACCAGCGCCTGAGCCTGCGCATCAAGGAGCTGGCCCTGCAGAGCCAGAACCTCTGCGAGCAGGTGATGGAGCGCTGCCGGGTGGATCTGACCGCCGGTCACCAGGAGTTCCTGCCCCAGGGGGCCTTTGACCCCAAGGAGGCCAAGGACCGCCTGGCCAGGCTGCGCGACCGCCTGAACAAGCTGGGGCCGGTGAACATGGAGGCCATCACCGAGTTCGAGGCCCTGAACGAGCGCCACGTTTTCCTGACCGAGCAGAAGGCCGACCTGGAGGCCTCCCTGGAGGACCTGCGCTCGGCCATCCGCAAGATCAACAAGACCAGCCGCGGCCGCTTCCTGGAAACCCTGCAGGAGGTCAACCAGCGCCTGGAGGCGGTCTTCCCGGTGCTCTTCGGCGGCGGCCAGGCCAAGCTGGAGCTGGACCAGGAGGTGGACCCCCTGGAGGCCGGCCTGCACCTGATGGTGGAGCTGCCGGGCAAAAAGGTGAAGAACCTGGAGGCGCTCTCCGGTGGCGAAAAGGCCCTGTCGGCGGTGGCGGTGCTCTTCGCCCTGTTCTTGATCCGCCCCGCGCCCTTCTGCATCCTGGACGAGGTGGACGCGCCCCTGGACGAGGCCAACGCCGGCCGTTTCCACGATCTGCTGCGCCAGCTCTCCAGCCGCTCCCAGATCCTGATGATCACCCACAACCGACGGACCATGGAGATCATGGACCTGCTCTACGGGGTGACCATGGAGGAAAAGGGCGTCAGCAAGATGCTGGCCATCAACCTGGATCAGGGGGCCTCCCTGGCGGCTTGACGCCATGGGCGCGGCTCTATAGATTTGACGGACGGACGCCAGCGGGCGCTCCGTCCGTTTCCCTTCAGAGCGAGCCCAAATGGCCCTGTTCAATTTCTGGAAAAAGAAGTCCGGCCCAGCCGAGACCGCGGCGGAGGAGTCGCTCGCCTCCGAGGCGATGCCGTCCGCCACGGACGCGCCCCCGCCATCCTCGGAAACCCACGAGGCAGCCGAGGCGACCGAGGCGGCTACGTCGCCGGAACCAGCAGCGTCCGCCGACCCCGAACCGGCGCCCGTGGCCCAGGAGCCCGAGGCCGCGCCCGACCAGGAGCCGCGCAAGAAGGGCTTCTTCGCCCGCATGGCCGAGCGCCTGTCCAAGACCCGCGAACGCATCAGCGGATCCATCGACCGCCTGACCCTGGGCCGCAAGATCGACGACGAGCTGTTGGACGAGCTGGAGGAGGTCCTGGTCACCGCCGATCTGGGGGTCAAGACCGCCACCAGCCTGATCGAGGGCCTGCGCGGCCAGGTGCGGCGCCAGGAGCTGAAGGACGGCGAGGCCCTGAAGCGGGCCCTGCGCGCCGGCATCGAGTCCGTCCTGTCCCAAGCCGCCCCCGCCCCCAGCCGCGAGCGAAATCCCCACGTGATCATGGTGGTGGGGGTCAACGGCGTGGGCAAGACCACCACCATCGGCAAGCTAGCCCACTACTTCAGCCTTCAAGGGCGCAAGGTGCTCCTGGGGGCCTGCGACACCTTCCGCGCCGCCGCCAGCGAGCAGTTGGAGGTCTGGGCCCAGCGGGTCAACGCGCCCATCGTGCGCCAGCAGGCCGGGGCCGACCCCTCGGCCGTGGCCTTCGACAGCGTGGAGGCGGCCCTGAACCGGGGCCGCGACCTGGTGATCATCGACACCGCCGGCCGCCTGCACACCAAGGTCAACCTGATGGACGAGCTCAAGAAGGTCCACCGGGTGCTGGGCAAGCGCCTGGAGGGCGCGCCCCACGAAGTCCTCCTGGTGCTGGACGCCACCACCGGCCAGAACGCCATCAGCCAGGCCAAGCTGTTCAACCAGGCCGTGCCGCTCGACGGCATCGTCCTGACCAAGCTGGACGGCACCGCCAAGGGCGGCGTGGTTGTCGCCATCGCAGCCGAACTGAACCTGCCCATCCTCTTCGTGGGCCTGGGCGAAGGCATCGACGACCTCAAACCCTTCGATCCCCAGGACTTCGCCGCCGCGATTTTCTAGGGAAGAGGGGAAGGGAGTGGGAGAAGATTAGGGGGAGATTTCCGGGAAAACCCTTTCTGGGACAGAAAGGGTTTCCCCGGACCCCTTCCCAAAGAACTTCGCCCCATGGGCTGCGCCCATGGGGTCGGGGATGGCCAGGACGGTTACGGGACATGAGCGACGGCCGGCTGCGGGCAGGCCGGAGCGGGAAACCGGAGGCGCGTCTTCATCTTCGTCGGCGGCGTGCAACCCAAGAAGGTCAAGGTGGACGGCAAGGTCCATCGCTGCCCCCACTGCCAGGCCCAGTCATTGCGCTGGGTGCGCCAGGATCTCTACCTGAGCCTCTTCTTCCTGCCCATCTTCCCCTTCAAGACCGGCGAGCCCTACCTGGAATGCGAGACCTGCGGCCAGGTCTTCCACGCCGAACAGATGCCCCAGGCCCAGGCCCTGGCCGCCCTGCGGCCGGTCGAACCCGGCCAGCTTTCGCCCGAGCCATCCCCGCCCGCCCCGGCTGCCGGGCCCCAGGCCCCGCCCGCGCCCAGCCAGTGCCGCTTCTGCGGCGGCTCGCTGTCTCCCGATTTCAAATACTGCCCCTTCTGCGGGGCCCGCATCTAGCCAGGCCGACTACCCGTTTCTTTGACGCCACCCTCCCCCCTACGCCTTTCTTTTGGGAAGGGGGTTTGGGGGAAACCCTTTTCTTTGCGCGGCAAAGAAAAGGGTTTCCCCCAAATCTTCTCCCTTCTCTCCCCCTCTCCCTACCGACGCGCCGCCACCACCATCACCAGGCCCTTGCTGGGGTCGAAGCGCCCGCCGGCGAAGCCGGGGTGGAGTTCGACGCGGCTGAACGGCTTGAACCAGCGTTGCAGGTCGGCGATTTCCCAGAGGCGGACCCGGGTGCGGATGCCGCCGTGGTCATCCAGGCGCAATTCCTCCAGTCCGTCTTCAACCCGGCGGCAACTGATGCCCGGGGCGAAGACGCGCCAGCGGCCGGGGGGCGAGTCCGGGGGATAGGAGCGGGGATGGGGGACCTCGATCACCAGCCAGCCTCCCGGCTTGAGGGCGCGGTGGCAGTCGGCGATCACGGCGGCCACGGCGTCGGGGTCGGTGAGGTGGATCAGGGTCGCGTGCAGACTGACGATGAGGACGAAGCTGGCGGCGCGGAAGGGCAGCCCGGCCTCGGCCCGGGCCTGGACCAGGGGCGCGGCCGGGCTGGCCCGGCGGGACAGAACCAGCATCTCCGGCGCGCAATCCAAGCCGACGGCGGGGGTGAAGCCGGCCTGGGCCAGAGGCGCCAGCATCCGGCCGGAGCCGCAGCCCAGGTCCAGCACCGGGCCGGGGGGGCAGCGCCGGGCCAGCCAGGCGGTCTGGAGCCGGGTGCTGGCTGGCCCCAGGGCGTAGTCCCGGTCGTAGACCGGGGCCACGGCGGCGTAAAAAGCGGCGGCATCCTCGATCAGGTTGCCGCCGCCGGGGGAGTCGGGAGGCATGGCCGGCCTAGAGGGCGGGCCTCTGGGTGTGGTGGTCGCTGACGCCCTGATAGGCGTGGCCGATGGCCAAGAGGGTCTCCTCGGCGAAGTGCGGCCCCAGGATTTGCAGGCCGATAGGCCGCCCATTTTGGCTGAACCCGCAGGGCAGGCTCATGCCCGGCAGCCCGGCCAGGTTGCAGGAAAGCGTAAAGATGTCGCTGAGGTACATCTGCACCGGGTCGTCCACCTTCTGGCCCAGGTCGAAGGCCGGGGTGGGGGCCACCGGGGAGACGATGGCGTCGCACTGGGTGAAGACCTGCTCGAAGTCGCGGCGGATCAGGGTGCGCACCTGGCCGGCCTTGCCGTAATAGGCGTCGTAGTAGCCGGCGCTGAGGGCGTAGGTGCCCAGCATCACGCGCCGGATGACCTCCGGCCCGAAGCCCTGGGAGCGGGTGTCCAGGTACATGTCCATCAGGCTGCCGCGCTCGGCGCGCAGGGAAAGACCATACTTGACACCGTCGAAGCGGGCCAGGTTGCTGGAGCACTCGGCCGGGGCGATGATGTAATAGACCGCCAGGCCGTAATCGCTGTGGGGCAGGCTCACCTCCACCAGCTCGGCCCCCAGGCCCTCCAGGGCGGCGATGGCGGACCTGACCGCCGTCTCCACCTCCGGGTCCAGGCCGGCGGCGAAGAACTCCCGGGGCAGACCCAACCTGAGCCCCTTGACCCCTCGCCCCAGGGCGGCGCGGTAATCGGGCACCGGGGTCGGGGAGCTGGTGGAGTCGGCCGGGTCGTGGCCGGCGATGACCTGGAGCACCTCGGCCAGGTCGGCCACGCTGCGGGCGAAGGGGCCGGCCTGGTCCAGGGAGCTGGCGAAAGCCACCAGGCCCAGGCGGCTGACCCGGCCGTAGGTGGGCTTCATCCCCACCACCCCGCAGTGGCTGGCCGGCTGGCGGATGGAGCCGCCGGTGTCGGTGCCCACCGCGAAAAAGGCGCTGCCGGCGGCCACGCTGGCGGCCGAGCCGCCGCTGGACCCGCCGGGAATCGCCTTGAGGTCCCAGGGGTTGTGGGTGGGGCCAAAGGCCGAGTTCTCGGTGGAGGAGCCCATGGCGAACTCGTCCATGTTGTGCTTGCCCAGCATCACCATGCCGGCGGCCTTGAGCCTGGCCACCAGGGTGGCGTCGAAGGGCGGGACGAAGTTCTCCAAAATGCGGCTGGCGCAGGTGGTGCGCACCCCCTGGGTGCAGATCACGTCCTTGATCCCGGCCGGAATGCCGGTGAGCGGTCCGGCCTGGCCGGCGGCGATGAGCTTGTCGGCGGCCGCGGCCTGGGCCAGGGCCTGGTCGGCGGTGACGGTCAGGTAGGCGTGCAAGCGGGGCTCGCTGGCCTCGATCCGGGCCAGCAGGGCCTGGGTCAGCTCCACGGCCGACAGCTCGCGGCGGTCCAAAAGCTCCCGGGCCTGGGCGATGGTCAGATAGTGCAGTTCCATGGCGGCCTCGCTAAAGGACCCGGGGGACGATGAAGCTCTGGCCGTCGCTGGCCGGGGCGCCCGCCAGGGCCTGGTCCCGATCCAGGGAGGGGCGAACCCGATCCTCGCGCAGGGGGCCGCTCAGGTCCAGGGCGTGGTTGGTGGATGGCACCCCGCTGGTGTCCAGCTGGTTGAGCTGGTCCATGTGGGTGAGGATGGCGTTGAGCTCGTCGGTGAGCTTGGCGGTCTGGTCGGGATTCAGGCGCAGGCGGGCCAGCTGGGCCACGTGGGCCACTTCCTCGGGGCTGATCTTCATCGCGGACTCCTTGGCCGGGAAAACCTTTAGATCTAGCTAGGTATCACAGGCCGGGCCGGCGCGCAACCTCGCCCTGCTGCGGGGGCTCCCGCCCGGGGCCGCCCATCCGGAATCGGGCCATCCCTCCCCGGGCTGCGCGGGAAATTGGGTTGGGTTTATTGGTGGTTGTCCCGGAACATGCTCGGCCGGCCGACGCGTCCGGGTGGGAAGCATGGCTGGCGGGGACGGCCTCAGTCCAGGGGCGGGAGATGCCAGTAGCGGGCCATCAGTTCCCGCAGCCGGGTGATGGCCTCCGGGGCCTGGCCCACCAGGGCCGCGGCCAGGTCCTCGCGGGTGGCCTCGCCCCGGCCCACCAGCACCTCCAGCACCGCTAGCACCGAGCGGGCCTGGGCGGCGGGATTGTAGCCACCCTCCAGGGTCAGCACCACCCGGCCGGGACAGAACTCGGCCGCCAGGTCGCAGAGCACCTGGGCCATGGCCGCGAAACCCGCCTCGGTCACCTGCATCCCGCCCAAGGGGTCGTCGGCGTGGGCGTCGAACCCGGCCGAGACCAGGATGAACTGGGGTTGGAAGCAGCGGACCAGGGGCGCCAGGAGGTCCTGGAAGGCCCGCAAGTAGGTGCGGTCGCCGTGGCCGTGCATCAGGGGAACGTTGAGGGTGTAGCCCTCGCCCGGTCCGCCGCCCACGGTCTGCCAGGCCCCGGTGCCGGGGTAGAAGGGCGACTGGTGCAAGGAGGCGTAGAAGACGCGGTCGTCGCGGCAGAAGGCATCCTCGGTGCCGTTGCCGTGGTGCACGTCCCAGTCCACGATCAACACCCGCTTCAGCCCCCGCACCTGCACCAGGTGTTGGGCGGCGATGGCCACGTTGTTGAACAGGCAGAAGCCCATGGCCCGCTCCGGCGTGGCGTGATGGCCGGGAGGGCGCAAGAGCGCCATGCCATGGCTCACCCGGCCGGACAGGGCCGCGTCGCACAGGTCGATCAGGGATCCCACGGCGCTCAAGGCCACCTGGTAGGACTGGGGCGAGGTGCCGGTGTCCGGGTCCAGGGAGGCGTGGCGGCCCTGGGTGGCCGCGATGCGCTGCACATGACGCTCGCTGTGCACCAGGCGCAGTTCGTCATGGCTGGCCGCCCGCAGGGGCAGATCCAGGCACTTGTCCCGGCCCGGCCAGCGGGCCAGGGCCGCTTCCAACACCGCCAGCCGCTGGGGCGACTCGCAGTGGTAGCTACCGGGCTCGTGGTCCTGGAAGACCGGGTCGTGAACCAGTCCGATGGCCATGCGCCTCCTGGGGGCGGATGGGGATCACGGTTTGGGTGGCGTCACCTCCGGCGGCGGCACCTTCTGGTGCGCCTGGGGGAAGAGCAGCACCCGTCCGTCATACATCACCCCGCTCAGGTCCTTGGGGTCGATCTGGGCCAACTGGTCGAAGATCTCGCTGAGATTGAAGACCACGACTTTCTGGCCCGGCTCCAGCAGGTCCAGATCCCGGGTCATGTGGCCGGTCTTGAGGTTGTAGACTCCCACCATGTGCTCGGCGAATTTTAGCACCTTGCCCACGCCGGAGCTGAGCCCCCCGCTGGTGGGCTGGTCGGCGTGGGGAGGCAGGTTGTAGCCCCGGCTGGCCAGGTATTCGCGCAGGATGCCATAGTGGATGGTCCACAGGCTCTCGCCCGGACGCACCGCATGCACCCCCCAGGCCGAGACCTTGCCTCCTTCCAGGGGCTTGTCGAGCAGGGCGCCGCGGCTCTCCACCACCAGCTTGCGCTCCAGCTCCTGCACCGT
>JAIWNN010000050.1 GCA_020216805.1 Desulfarculus sp.
CACCTGCTTGTCTCCCAGGCGGATGCTCTCGTCGCTGCGCACCACGGCGTCCACGGATTTATCCAGCCCGTATGGCTGCTTGCGCTGGGTCTGCTCCCTGGATTGGGGGAGCGCCGGCTGGCCTTCCTCGGACGGGGTCACGTCCACCACCGGACCCTGGGCGCTGGGTCCGGGCGGGGCGATGGCGTGGGGTTTCTCGGGTTTGGCGCTGGAG
Organism: Desulfarculus sp.; assembly: GCA_020216805.1. GTDB lineage: Bacteria > Desulfobacterota > Desulfarculia > Desulfarculales > Desulfarculaceae > JACRDC01. Next base: position 215 of record JAIWNN010000050.1, read on the forward strand.
CCGGTGGGCAGTCTGGTCGCCTGCTCCGGCGGGCGGGTCTGCTTCTGGGTCTCTCCCCAGATCATGACCCCGGCCAGGGCCGCGGCCAGAAACAGCAGCACCAGGACCCAAGGCCAGCGGCTCGGCGTCTTGGGTTTGAGGGGAGCCCCCGGCGACGCCAGCGGCGCGGGAAGCTTTTCTTCGGTCATTTCAAACCTCGCGGTGCCGGCGGCGCGTTCAATGCGTCACGCGCGGACCCGGCCCGCCGCCGAAGTCCGGCGCCCGCACCGGATTAGTTTACTACAAATGGCGCCAGCAAAGCTCGATATGGTCGGCCTCGGGTCGAGGCGTGGTTAGGCTGACCACCAAGGCCAGGATCAAGGCCAGCGGCATGGCGATCAGATTGGGGTCGGTGTACTGCAGGATCGCCCCCAGGGAGCCCGGGACCGCGCCGGCGACCAGGCTGTCCACGCCAAAGACCGAGCGACATAGGCCCAGGGCGGCCGATTCCTTGACATGCACGAAAGCGGTGAGGAAAAAGCTGGCGCCGGCCCCGCCCAGCATCGAGACCACCGCCCCGGCCTTGGTCATGCCCTTCCAATACAGCCCCAGGAAATACACCGGCAAGAAGACCGCCGCGCAGAGCCCGAAGAAAAAGGCCGTGGCCCGGGCGATGATCGATGGCGGCAGCACCAGGCCCCAGATCAGGGTGACCAGGATGGTGACAGCCACCCCCAGACGGGTGATGGTCACCTCGCCTTGGCCGGCGGAACCCAGTCCCCGCTCGTAGAAATCGCGCCCCAGGCTGGCGCCGCCCACGTGGAAGTGGCTGCCCAGGGTGGAGACCGCCGCGGCCAGCATGGCCAGCAGGAACAGCACCCCGTACCAGCCCGGCAGCAGGTTGCTGACGAACAGAGGGATGATGCGGTCGATGTTGCCCTCGGCCACGTTGTAAGCCACCTGGCCGGTCTGTTGGAAAAACAGCACGTTGGACAGCGCGCCCACCACGAAGGCCACGCCGGTGATGCCCAGGGTGAAGATGCCGCCCCACAGCACCGAGCGGTTGAGCTCACGGTCGCTGCCGGCCGACATGTGGCGCACCACCAGTTGGGGCTGGGCCAGCACCCCGATGCCCACCGCGTAAACCAGGGTGGTGTAGACCATCAGCCACAGCGGCGAGCCGGTCTCCAGACCCTGGGTCCAGCCCAGCATACCCTGGCTTTTCAGCGCCGCCGGAACCTGGGGGGCCAGGTCGCCCAGGGCCTGATGGGCCGCCCCCACCCCGCCCAGCTTGGCGTAGGTGAAGATCAGCAGACCGGCCATCATCAGGAAGACCAAGGCGCCCTGGAAGGCGTCGGTGTAGAGAGTGGACTTGAGCCCGCCGGCCAGCACGTAGACCGCCATCAGGGCGATGAAGAAAAACAGGGCCCAGGTGTAGTTGAGCCCCAGGTTCACCTCCAGGAAGCGGGCCACGCCGATCAGCACCGCCGAGGAGTAGATGGGCAGAAAGAGAAAGATCAAGAGCCCGGCGAAGCCTTGCACGAAGCGCGACTGGTAGCGCCGGCCCAGGAGTTCGGGGAAGGTGTGGGCGTCCAGCGCCACCCCCATGCGCCGGGTGCGCTTGCCAAAAACCGTGAAGGCGATGAATATCCCGACGAATACATTAAGGAATGTCAGCCAGAGCAGCGAAAAGCCATAGGCCCCGGCCGCCCCGCCGAAGCCGATGATGGCGGCGGTGGAGATGAAGCTGGCGCCATAGCTGAGCGCCAGCAGGAAGGGGCTGGCCTGGCGGCCGGCCAGCAGGTAATCCCCGGCCTGGCGGTCCTCGCGCCAGCCTTTGTAGCCCAGCCAGAGCAGCAGGCCGATGTAGAGGATGGCGAGAACGATCTTGGCTAGCATGCTTCCTCCAGGGTGGGGGAGGTTGAAGGGGCCCGTGGACGGCGCCTAATCCCCGGGGGGGGCCCAGCGGGAAAAGTCCCGCAACTCCTCGCTCAAGGGACCTGAGTCATTGAACTTAATCAACCCATAGACCACGCAGAGCAGCGCGGCCAGGATGCTCAGCAGATAGGCCCAGCCCAATTCGGCGGCGGCGATGCCCAACACGGCTTCCTCCAGATCTGCGGCCATCCCAGGGAAGGCCGGATTGTCGGCGCGGGGGAAAGGGGGGAGGCGGCCCGCCCCGCCCGCCCGTCGCCGCTCCGGCGGCGTCTGGCGCCGCCAGCCAGGCCGTCCGGGCAAGTGGACGCCGAGCCAAAGCAAGAAGCTCTAAGGGCGCGTGGCCCCGGGAGATGCTGACTGTCAGACTTACTATACGAAGCGCTCAGCCGGGGTGTCAAGGCGCTAGCCCGGGCTCTGCCTCGTCCGCCAGAGGGGCTCTCTGGCGGAGAATGGTGCGCATCAGGTGCAGCAACTCGCTGAAACGGTATGGTTTCTGTATGAATCTCAGATTGGGGCGCTTTAGCAGCTCGCCCAAGGCCGGGCTGACCGAGTAGCCGCTGGCCACGATCACCGGCTGGCGCGGGTCCTGGTCCAGGATCGCCTCCAGACAGCGCTGGCCGCCCATGCCGGGCATCCCCAGGTCCAAGATCACCAGGGCCACCTCGCCGGCCAGACTGCGGTAGAGTTCAAGGGCTTCCTCGCCGCTGGTCACCGCCCGCACCCGGTATCCGGCCTGGCTCAGGACGGTCCGCCCCGCGGTCAGGATAGAGGCCTCGTCGTCGGCCAGGATCACGGTATGGTTGCCGGTCAGGGCCAGGAGGTTGAAGGGCGCCTGGTCAACGGACGCCGGCAGATCCTCCTGGCAACAAGGCAGGACGATCTCGAAGGTCGTGCCCTGGCCGGGGGGGCTGACGCAGGCGATGTGCCCGCCCATGGCCTTGACGATCTGGTAGACGGTGTAAAGCCCCAGGCCGGAGCCATGGCCCAGGGGTTTGGTGGTGAAAAAGGGGTCGAATATCTTGCCCAACACCTCGGGCGGGACGCCCTCCCCGCTGTCGCTGATGGTCAGCCGCAGGTACTCGCCCGGAGGCAGACCGCCCAGGGACTCGGCCTGTTCCCGGTCCAGGCTCTCCGCTCGGGTGGATACCTTGATCCGCCCGCCCTGGGGCATGGCGTCCTTGGCGTTCAGGGCCAGGTTCAGGAAAACCTGCTCCAAGGAGGACGGCGCGGCCATGACCGGGCAGAGTCCAACGCCGAAGTCATACTCGATGGTGATCATCTTGGGCAAGGTCCGCTCCAGCAGATCGATGGCCTGGCGGATCTCCTGGTTGAGGTCGGTGGGGCGCAGGGTTTCCGGCGATGGGATGCCGAAGCTGACCAGACGGCGCACCAGGTCCGCCCCCCGCTGGGTGGCCAGGTCGATCTGCTCCAGGGCCTCGCGCACCGCGGGCTCCAGGCCCTCGTCGGCCAGCAACAGTTGAGTGAAGCCCATGATGGCTTGCAGCAGGTTATTGAAATCATGGGCGATGCCGCTGGCCAGGTTACCCACCGCCTCCATCTTGCGGGCTTGGATGATCTCGGCCTGCATCTGCTTCATGCGGCGATGGGCCTCGATGCGTTCGGTGACGTCGCGGGCGATGCTGTTGACCTGGGGCTGGCCGTTCTGGTCCAGCGAGACCACATTGCGGTATTCGAACAAACGGGGCTGGCCGGACCGGTCCAGGCAACGCACGATGCCCGAATCCTCTCCGGTCGCCAGGATGCGGGGCAGATATTCATCGCGGTAAAGCTCCCGCGAGGAAGGAGGCATGAAATGGGACAACGGTCGGCCCTTAACCTCGGCGACCGGATAACCCAGGGCGCGGACCACCGCCGGGTTGATGCTGGTGATCACCCCCTGGCTGTCATGGGTGAGGATCAGATCATTGACGCCCTCGAAGAGCTCCCGATGGCGCCGCTCGCTGCTGGCCAGGCTCTCCTGGGCCTTGCGACGGCTTTCGATCTCTTGGGTCAGCGCCATGATCAGGCGATTGCGGTCCCTGAGGGTGTGGTCGTACTCAGCCAGCAGATCGTTGACCGTGCTGCGCAGCAGCCAGCGAAACAAGCGCTTATATAACCCGGCCGGTCCCCAACTCAGGCTGAACTCGCAGCAGTCGTCGCCGTCCAGCACGCATTTGGTCTCGCGCGCGTCGATCAGCCTGCAACCCGAGGCCCGGAGCATGCCGATGTAGATGCCCAGGTTCCAACGGCAGACGTCCTTGGTCACTCGGAAGCCAGGGAAATAGCGCAGGGAGAAGACCGCCTCCCGGTTGGCGAGCCTGGTCAGTTCCACTTCCTTGGTGCGGTTGAAGCGGGCGTTGATCCTTTGCACCTGCCGGGACAGGGCCTTGGGTCCCAGGATGCGGCTGACGAACAGCTCCCCCCGGGACAGTCGTTCCAGGACCGCGCCCTCGCCAGCCACCCGCAAGGGGTCGGGCAAGGGCACCACTTGATTGACGTTGCCCAACAGCCGTAACGACAGCTCGTTGGAAATCCAGCAGGACTCGTCCTCCAGGTTTTCCAGGGTCACCGGAGCCAAACGGCTGGTGTCGGTCCGGTCGGGCAGCAGATAGGCCGGGTTGCCCACCACCCCCTCCACCAGGCGCGATACCGCCTCTTCGCCGTGGTGCTTGCGCAAGTAGGCGAAAAGTCCGCGCCAGTTCAGGCAACAGATATCCGGCGACATGGCGGTGGGGCTGGCGGCGGGCGTTTGGTCGGTCACAGACGACGCCTATGGGATAAGAGATTGCGGGGAGGCCGAACCCGATGACCCCAAGACTATCAAATATTGGGCCCCTCCGGCGGGGAAAACGCACCCGCCATGGTCTTCGGGCCGGTCACGGTCCCTGTAGACGGCGGGAAATAGCCCCTCGCCACGGACCATCGTGCTAGGATGACCCGGCACACCGGCCGTGGCCGCGTCGGCTGGCGCGGGAGCGACCAAATTAACTCCAGCTAGTGCGTGAGGCCTATAATGCGACTTGCTTTCGCCCCCGCGCGACGCACGATAAAGGCCCCGGTCTTGGTCGTCCGCTGGCTGCTGGCCCTTCTGCTGGTGCTCAACAGCCTGGTTCCGGCCTGGGCGGCCAACTACGCCGATCCGGCCTACCAGGCGGCGGTGGCCGACGCCAAGTATCCGACCGCCAGCAAGATCAGCCACGATCTCACCCCGATCGTGGCCTGGAACCCGAATCTGGTCTGGGAAGGCGCACCCGGCCTGGGCCGGGTGAAGATGGTCGCCCTGACCCGCAGCTACTACGATGACTGGGTGGGGCGGGACTATCTGCTGAGTTTCGGCGAGTTGTGGGTGACCGTCGCTCCGGAGCTGAAGCAATTCTTCCAAGATGACCCCACCGGACCCAGCCTGCCGCGCCTGGAACAACTCCTGGGCCTGCCTCCGGAGAGCGGCTACACCCGCATCGTGGAGTTCTGGGTCGATCCGGCCGACCTGTTCCGGCCCAGTGCCGATCCCGAGATCACCGACCGCGAGGCCGAGCTGCCCCTGCCCGACGGCTATCGCAGCCAGGTCGCCAAGGCCTACCGCGACTGGTTCGCGGCCACCTGGTCCAGGCGTTATGAAACCGCCACCCCCTATCCCTGGACCCAATTGGGCTACACCTATGACTGGGGCTCCAGCAACCATATGGGCTTGAGCGAGTACGTGATCAGGAAGGGCTCGACGGTGGGCGTGGCCGGGGTCTGGGACCCGTTGGCCTACTTCACCCCCAGCCCCCGGTAGGCCGCTGGGCCAAACTGGCCGGCCCGGCTCCGGTTTCGCTTGACTTCCGGCCATCCTGCCCCATCTTTATAGGCGGAATTAAGCCGGAGACGAGACATGCGCATCCAGATCGACCCCCAGGCCGTGGAGTTCATTCGCCAAAAGGGCGGCCAGGTGACGGTGACCGCCCCCAAGCCGGCCCGCGGCTGAGGCGCGGCCACGCCGGCGCAGGTCGCGCCCGGACCTCCTCCGCAGGAAGCCAGCCGGCTGTTCCAGCGGCACCTGGTGGACGGCCTGGAGGTCTTCCTGCCCCGGGGTCTGATGCTGGCCGCGCCAGCCCTGACCATCGCCCTGGGCGGATTCTGGAAGTTCCGTTGGTTGAAGGTCCACGGCGCGGCCATACCCCAGAGCTGCGCCTTCTAGACTTGTGACCCTTGGCGACAACCCCCTGAAGGAGTTGCCCGATGTACCAGAATAGCCAGCCTTATCCCGGAACCGTCAGCCTGGACCGCGAGCGCGCCCTGGTGGGGGCCTTCATGCGCCGGGTCTACAACTGGATGGCCGCCGGCCTGGCCTTGAGCGCCATCACCGCCTGGTTCGTGGCCAGCAGCGCCGCGGTGCTGGGCCTGTTCATCAACCTGCAGACCGGCGCGCCCACCATGCTCTTCTGGGTGGCCATCGTGGGCGAGTTCGGCCTGGTCCTGGCCATCAGCGCCGGGATCCGCCGCTTCCAGGTGGGCACCGCCGCGGCCCTGTTCGTGGCCTACGCCGCCCTGAACGGCGTCACCCTTTCCATGGTGCTGTTGGCCTACACCGGGGCCTCGGTGATGAAGGCCTTCCTGGTCACCGCCGGCACCTTCGCCGTCACCAGCGTCTGGGCCACCACCACCAAGAAGGATCTGTCCGGCATGGGCTCCTTCCTGATGATGGGACTGATCGGTCTGATCATCGCCAGCTTGGTCAACATCTTCCTGGCTTCGTCCATGCTGGACTGGGTGGTCAGCGTGGTGGGGGTGGGGCTGTTCATCGGTCTGACCGCCTACGACACCCAGCAGTTGCGGGCCATGGTCCTGGAGGCGGCCAACGAGGTCACCGTCTCCAAGATGGCCATCTTCGGCGCCCTGAAGCTTTACCTGGACTTCATCAACCTGTTCCTGATGCTCCTGCGCCTGCTGGGCGACCGCCGCTAGACCCGCGCGCCATTCCATCCCTCCCGGGGCGGCGGCCTAACCGGCCGCAGCCCCTTTTTATTATGTGGCGCGTCGAGGGGAGATTTTGTTACCCTTCGACCGCCATTATGTCTATCATGAAGCTATCATTGGTCTTGTTTTCATGCCCCCGCGGCCATCCATCCGCGCGGGCCGACAAAAAACCACCGTTCTAGTCTGCAGGAATTAAGATGAAGGGAGTGGGTTGGCCCTGACTCCTTGGGTCCGTCGATGTGCGTTGGTCGCATGGTTGATGGTAGAGGGGAGCGGTGACGGAATTGCGGCCCATGATGGCTCCCCAACTGGCTATCTGGTTGGATGGAGCCGTCCATCAACATCCCGCCGCTTATAACATCGCCGAGATGGTTCGCTTCCGCGGCCCCTTGGATACGCATGCCTTTTTCGCGGCTCTGGCCCGAGTGAACGGCGCGGCCGATTGTTATCGTCTGCGCTTCGGCCAGCAAGGCCGCGAGCCCGTGCAGTTCCTGGCCCCGGAGCCGGCGCGGGACTTCGCCCTCCTGGACCTGAGCCCCGGCGACAACCCAGAGGCGGCGGCCCAGATCGAGGCCCGCCAGATCGTCGCGATGCCGTTCGACCTGGCCAACGGGCCGATCTGCCGCCACCGGCTCTTGCGTTTGGCGCCGGAGGACCACCTCTGGGTGCGGGTTTATCACCATCTGGCTTTCGATGGATTTTCCGCGCGGCTGGAAATGAACCACATCGCCGCCGGCTACGCCGCCCTGGTCCAGGGCCGGCCCTGGCCCGAGTTGGACCTGCCGAGCTATTTCAGCGCCTGGGGTGACACCGCCAACCACCTGGACGGAGGGGGACGAGAACCCCAAGTGGAGCATTGGCGCGCCCGCCTGGCCCTGAGCGGCCCGCTCTGCGCCTTTGGCGAGCGCCCCCCGACTTCCCCGCCCGGCCCGGCCGTCAGTCTGAACCGCGTCCTGCCCCGCGAGCAGGCGGCCGCCCTATCTGCCCTGGCCCAGTCCCAGGGCGCGACCCTTCCGGCCCTGTTGCTGGCGGTGTTTCTCCTGGTCTTGGGCCGCGCCTCCGGCAGCGATCGTCCTGTCTGCTTGGTGGCCATGCTGGGCCGATATGGCCGCCGTCAACGCCAGACCATGGGTTGTTTCGCCCATGTGGTTCCCTTCGGCCTGGATCTGACCCCCACCAATAGCTTCGAGAACCTGTTGCGCCAAGTGGCCAGCCGGCAGCGCGGCGATTTCCGCCATGGCCGCCTCACCATCCCGGAGATGATCACGGCTGGCCTGGACCCGTGGTGGGGCGGTCCCAAATGGGGCGCGGGCTTCAACGCCATAGACTTCGCCTACGATCTCGGCTTCCCCGGCCTGGAGGCCAGCCCCTCCATCCTGGCCGTGGGGCCGGTGCAGGACCTCAACCTCGTGGTCTGCGCCCAACAGCGTCGTGACGGTCCGGGGACGATTGGCCTCAGCTGGTTCTACAACCCCGACCGTCTCGCCCCGGACCAGACCGCCCGTCTGGCCGAGCGTTACCAGGCCCTGCTGGCGGAGATTTTGGCCCGGCCCCAGGCCCCCCTGGCCTCGCTGCCGATCATGCCCCAGTCCGAGGAAGACCTGATCGCCACCTGGGAAAGCGGCCCGCCCGCGCCCCCCGGCTGCCAAGACATCCCGGTTCACCAGGCTTTCTGGCGCCAAGCCCAGGTCACGCCCCAGGCGCTGGCGGTCTCCAGCGACCAGGAACGTCTTGACTATGCCGCGTTGGCCGCGCGCGCGTCCAGCCTGGCCGGACGTTTGCGCGAGCTGGGGGTGGGGCCGGATATGCCGGTGGGCCTGTGCCTGGGCTCCAATGCCCAGATGGTGGTGGGTTTTCTGGGCATCATGGCCGCTGGCGGGGCGGTGCTCTCCCTGGAGCCGACCCTGCCCCCAGCCCGGCTGGGCGAGATGGCCAAGGGCGTTGGCTGCCGGGTGGTGGTGGTGCAAGGCCGCTCGCGCGCCCGCCTGCCAGATGACTTCCTGGTCGGGGCCGCCATCGTCGACCTGGACCAGCCCTTGCCGGAGGCCGGACCGGATTTCGCCCCAGTCCGGATCGAGCCCGCGCACCTGGCCTGCATCCTCCACACCTCGGGCTCCACTGGCCGGCCCAAGCCGGTGGGGGTGACCCACGGCGCCCTGGCGGCCAAGATCGCAACCATGCTCGAATACTTTGGCTTCACCGCGGGCGAGGTGACCTGCGCCGCGGCCTCCATCGCCTTCGATCCCCTGCTGCAGCAGCTCTTCCTGCCGCTGACCAGCGGCGGGGCGGTCTGGGTGCCGGAACGCGCCCTGCTGGTGGATCCACTGGCTTTTTGGCGAGCGGCCGCGGCCCAGGGCGTCACCCATCTCAACCTGGTGCCCTCCATGCTCGAAGCCCTCTTGGAGGCGGCCCCGCCCCGCCCCCTGCCTTCCATCCGCCGGCTGGTGGTGGGCGGGGAGCGTTTCGCGCCGGATCTGGCGGCGCGGGCGGCGGCCATCCTTGGCACCGGGGCGGTCTACAACATGTACGGCCCCACCGAGACCACGGTCGACGCCAGCGGCTGGCGGGTGAACCCCGAAACCCTGGCCGACGAGGTGCCCATCGGCCGCCCCTTGCCCGGCTATCAGGTGCGGCTGTTGGACGCCGACCTGCGCCGGGTGGCGGTGGGAGCCAGTGGCGAGATCTGCATCGGGGGCCTGGGCCTGGCCCGGGGCTATCTGGGGCAGCCGCAACAGACCGCCGCCGCCTTCCCCCCCGACCCCTATGGTCCGCCCGGAACCTGGCTGTACCGCACCGGGGATTTCGCCCGCTGGCGGGAGGACGGGGTCCTGCTCTACCAGGGCCGCCGCGACGACCAGGTCAAGGTGCGTGGCCAGCGTCTCGAACTGGGCGAGGTGGAGGCGGTCCTGC
>JAIWNN010000151.1 GCA_020216805.1 Desulfarculus sp.
TTGGCCGGGGCGGGCGCGGGGGTCGGGGCGGGCGCGGCCATCGGCGGCGGGCTGGATTCCGGGCCGCCGCCGGCGGACGGGGTCAGGCCGAGATAGCTTTCCACCCGCTCCAGGCGCTGGCCCAGCTCGCCGCCGCCCTGGTTGAGCATCTGGGAGGTCTCGTCGATCCGTCCGTTCAGGCGGGCCAGCTCCTGGCGCATGTAGGCCATGTCAGCCACCAGGTTGGCCTGAGGACCCCGGGTGGTCTCGATGGTCTGCTGCATCTGGTCCACCCGCTTGGTCAGATCGCGCAGGCGGGCTTGATCGCGGGCCACCTGGGCCTGCAGGGCGTTGAAGTCCTGGGGATCGACGCTGGCGCAACCGGCGACCAGGGCGGCGGTGGCCAGGACGACCAGGGCGGTCTTGGGCCAGGCTCGGGACATCTGCTCCCCCTCTCGCGGCGTTGGGAAGGCCGGAAAGGGGGCGCGCCCCTTCCCGGCCGGTGGCATGCTATTTGATCACGAAATGGGCGCGGCGGTTGGCGGCGTAGGCCTCCTCGGTGTGGCCGGGCATCAGGGGGCGCTCCTTGCCGTAGCTGACCGTCTCGATCCGGCTGGGCTCGATGCCCATGGCGGTGAGGTAGGCGGCGGCGGCCTTGGCCCGCTTCTCGCCCAGGGCCAGGTTGTAGCTGGCCGAGCCGCGATCGTCGCAGTGACCCTCGATGATGACCATCAGGCTGGGGCGCTGTTGCATGAAGTTGGCCTTGTCGTTGAGGATCTGTTTGGCGTCGGGCCGCAGGTCGTAGCGGTCGTAGTCGAAGTGGATGTCCTGGTTGACGAACAGGTCGCGCAGCTGGGCCTCGCTGCCGCGGGCCTGGCCCTCGGCCAGTTGGGCCTCGCGCAGGCGCTGCTCGCGCAGGCGGCGCTCCTCCTCGGCCTTGAGTCGGGCCTGCTCCTCGGCGCTCAATTCCCCGGGGCCCACCGCCTTCTTGGCGCAGCCCAGGCCGCCCGCCGCCACCAGGCCCAGGATCAGGGCCAGGACCAGGGTGTAGATGACGTTGCGTTTCACTTTTCGCCTCCCGGAAATACGTTCAGATTTACCAGTTTCCAAAACCCATTGTCTCGCACACTACTTGACGCCGACCACCCCGCGGGGGGACCAAGCCGGGTTGCCGTTTTCGCCCGGCAGGTCGGTCAGCCGCTTGATGGGCTGCCCGTTGGCGGTCATGACGTATATCTGATAACGCCCCGTGGCACGGCTCGCGTAGGCGATTAGCCGCCCGTCTGGCGACCAGGTGGGTTCCTCGCCGCCGCCGTAGCCGCTGGTGAGGATCTGCTGGTCGCTGCCGTCTGGGCGGATGGTGGCCACCTGGAAGACCCCGCCCACCTCCACCTGGAAGGCGATCCGGTCGCCTCGGGGCGACCAGGAGGGGGCGGCGGCGTACTTGTGGCCATAGGTGATGCGACGCACGGCCCCACCGTCCACGTCGCGGATGTAGATCTGGGGCTGCCCGGCCCGGTCGGAGCAGAAGGCCATCTGCCGGCCGTCGGGGCTGAAACTGGGACCCACGTCGATGCCCCAGCCGTCGGTGAGGTTGGCCCCCAGGTTGCCCACTTGGTCGGAGAGGAAGATGTTGGTCTTGCCGGTGTGGCTGGTGGCCACCGCCAACTGGCCGTTGTTGCGGAAGGCGGGGGTGAGGTTGACCCCCGGCTTGTTGACGATGACCTGTCCGCCGCCGCCGGCCAGGGCGTGCAGGATGATGGCCGGCCGGCGGTTGACGTAGCAGGAGTAGGCCAGCAGACGGCCGTCCGGCGACCAGGAGGGGAACAGGCAGATGTCGCCCCGATGGGTGAGCTGGCGGGCTCCGGAGCCGTCGAAGTTCATCAGCCAGATCTCCTTGACGCCGCCCACCGAGTGGGTGAAGGCGATCTGGGTGGAGAAGACGCTCTTTTCGCCGGTCAGCGCCTCCATCACCTCGTCGGCGAAGCGGTGCATGATGGCCGGCATGTCGCTGGGCAGGCCGTCGTAGCGCCGGCCCACCACCAGCTTGCCCTCGGTGACGTCGTAAAGCCGCATCTCCACCGAGAGCGTGGAGGCGGTGGACTCGTAGTTGCCGGTGATCAAAAGGTCGGCGCCGATGCGCTTCCACTGCCGGGGGTTGACCTCGCCCTGGGCCGGCCCCAGGTAGGTCTTGGGGTCCAGGATGTCGAAGAGCCCGGTGTAGGTCAGGTCGCCCACCAGGACCTGGCGGCCCTGGACGCCCAGCTCGGCCGCGCCACCGCCGGGCAGCAGGCCATAGTCGGGCATGGCCAAGGGTATCTTGCGCGAGCTGGGCTTGGTGATGTCGATGTAGACCCGGGCCTGGACGGGCTCGGGCGGGGCCAGGCACAGGCCCACCATGACCAGCAGCAGAGCGACGCCAAGTTTCTTCATGCTGTCATCAACCCTTCATGGGGCGGCCGGACCGTCGCCGGCCTCAACCGCCCAGGTCCTCCACCCTGAAACGCACCCCCACCTCGAAATAGGGCTCGCGCATGCCCGCCGGCGGCGGCGGGAAGGGCGCGGCCCGCTCGGTGGCGCGCAGGGCCGATTGATCATAACGGGTGTTGCCCGAGCTCTGCTCCAGCCAGGTCTTCTCCAGGCTGCCGTCCTTGCGGATGCGCATTCCCACGATGGCCACCAGGCCCTTGGGCTTCTGCACCAGGGCCTCGCTGAGCACCCAGGCCGCCTGGATGCGCGACCACAGCTCGGTCAGATAGACCTGGTCGCGCACCGAACTGGCGGTGCCGCCGCCCGCCCCGGCCGAGAACGCCCCGCCCACCTGATTGGACTTGGTGGCGAATTTTTTCTCCAGCCGTTCCAGGGCGCTGTCCAGGCGCTGCCGCTCGTCGACCTTGGAGCGTAGCTTGGCCAGACTCTTTTCCAGCTCCTTGGCCGCGTCCACGGTCTCCTCGGGCTTGGGCTCGGGCTTGGGCGCCGGCTTCTTGGCCTCGGCCTCCTTGGTGGCGATGGCCTCCTTCTTGGGTTCGGGTTTGGGCTCCGGCTTGGGGGTCGGCTTGGGCTCGGGCTTGGGCTCGGGCTTGGGCGGGGCCGGCGGCTCGGGCTTGGGCTCGGGTTTGGGCGGGGCCGGCGGCTCGGGCTTGGGTTCGGGCTTGGGCGGGGCCGGAGCCGGCGGCGCCCCGGCCGGCAGGTGCGGCGCGCCCACCAGTTGGACCTGGTAGACCGGCGCGAAGATCTCGCGCTTGCTGGGCCCCCAGGCGCGCCAGAAGATCAACACCGCCACCAACAGCAGGTGCAACCCCAGGCTGACCGCCATCGCCCAACCCAGCTGCTCGCCGGAATGGGGGCGGAAGATTCTATAAACCGTGGCGCTCAAGACGCTTTCTTCTTGGTCGGCGGCGGAACCTTCTCGGGTTCGGTGACCATGCCCAGGTTGGCGATGCCGGCCTTGCGGGCCTCGGCCATCACCTGGACCACCACGCCATAGGGCACGTCCTTGTCCGCCCGCAGATAGACCTTGGTGTCCGGTTTGCGGCTGGTGATGCCGGCCAGCTTATCGGCCAGCCCGCCCACCTCCACCGGAAACTCGTCCAGGAACAGCTTGCCCTCGCGGGTGACGGTCAGCACCAACAGCTCGTCGCTCTGCTTGAGGGCGCCGGTGTCGGTCTCCGGCAGCTTGACGTCCAAACCCTGGACCATCATCGGCGCGGTGACCATGAAGATGATGAGCAGGACCAACATCACGTCCACCAAGGGCACGACGTTGATCTCGCCCATGAAGCGGCTTTTGCCCGAGCTGACTCCAGCCATGGCCCGCCCCTCCGCCTTCCTAGGCCCCGGCCGCCGCGCTGGAGCCGCGCGCGGCCTCGCTGTTGGGCGCGCCCTGGCGGCGCATCATGTCGCGCTCCACCAGGTTCAGGAAGTCTTGGGCGAAGGCGGCCATCTCGTTTTCCAGCACCAGGATGCGGCGGTTGAAGTGGTTGTAGAAGACCACCGCGGGGATGGCGGCGAACAGGCCGGTGGCGGTGGCCACCAGGGCCTCGGCGATGCCCGGGGCCACGGTGGCCAGGTTGGCCGCGCCGCTGGCGCCGATGGAGCGGAAGGCGTCCATGATGCCCCAGACGGTGCCAAAGAGGCCCACGAAGGGGGCGGTGTTGGCGCAGGTGGCCAGGAAGGTCACCGCCCGACCCAGGCGGGTGCTCTCCGCGGCCTGGCCCCGGTTCAACGCGCGCTGCAGGTTTTCTATCACACCCTGGGACAAGGAGCTCTCGTGGACCTCGCCCCCGGACTGGACCCGCATCACCCGGCCCAGCTCGCCATAGCCCAGGTTGAACAGCGTGGCCAGGGGGCTCTGGGTCAGGTGCTTGGTCTGGGCATGGGCGGCCGAGAGGCTGCCGGCGTGCCAGAAGATGTCCTCGAACTCGGCATTCTGCTTGCGCGCGTCGCGGATGGCCTTGAACTTGGAGAAGATCACGGCCCAGGACAGCACCGAGAACATGATCAGCATCAGAAGCACCAGCTGGACCACGAAACCGGCGTTCCAGATCATGTGCCAGACGTCGGTGCCGCCGCCTCCCCCCAAAGGGGACTGGGCGGCGAAGGCCGGCGTTACTCCTGTGAACAATCCCCAGATGTTGGCCATTGAATTACCATCCCACAGCATATTGTGGCCACTATAGCCAGCGGCCGGATCAATGTCAAGTTTTCGACAGGGCTTTGCGTCCCGGCTCGGGGCAATTCTATCCCCGGTTTTCGCGCATTTAAAGGGGGACGTCGGGGGATTTTTGGTTATGATCGCCCGCTGGCGCCGGTCGGCCCCGGACCTGGCGCGCGCGGGGTTGATCAAGAAATTTAGCGCGCTATCAGCCTGTTGTCCAAAGCGGGTCCTTGGCCCTTTCCTTGGGTATAATTCCGGTTACGCCTTTAGCGGGAGGAAGACATGGGGCAGTCGGGCGTCAAGGGGCTCTTTCTGGATCTGGACGGCACCTTGGCCGATTCCATGCCGGTGATGCGCCAGGTCTATTTCGATTTCCTGGCCCGCCTGGATCGTCAGGGGAGCGACGCGGATTTCGACTCGGTGGTGGGCTACACCCTATTGGACACGGTCAAGCTGCTCAAACAGCGCCACAGCCTGCCCCAGCCGCCGCTGTCGCTCCTGGCCCTGTACAACGACCTGGTGGAGGAGGTCTACATCACCCACGCCCGGCCCTTCGCCGGCGCGGCCGAGCTCCTGTCCGCCGCCCGGGGGCGGGGGGTCTTCACCGCGGTGGTGACCAGCGCCACCCGCCGGGTGCCGGAGCTCTGGCTGGAGCATCACCACCTGGACCACCTGATCTCCACCGTGGTGGCGGCCGAGGACGTGGTCCGGGGCAAGCCCGATCCCGAGCCCTACCAGCGGGCCCTGGACCTGGCCGGGCTGATCGGCCCCCAGGCCCTGGCGGCGGAGGACTCGGCCACCGGGGCCCGGGCCGCCATCGCCGCCGGCATCCCCACCTACCTGGTCGGCCCGCCCGACCTGCGGCCGGAAGTGCCCGGCGCGGCCGGGGCGGTGCCCAGCCTGGCCGAGCTGATCGCGCTGCTCTAGCCCCAGCAAAAACCAACCCCCGCCCGGCGAGCCGGACGGGGGTTGGCGCGAGCCCTATGGTCCGCCAGGGTCGCCTAAAAGCGGCCCCGGACGGCGAGGCCTACCAACGGCGGTTGTTCTGGGGACGGGGCTGACGGGGCTGGGCCTCGTTGACCTTCAGCACCCGGCCGTCCAACTCGCTGCCATTGATGGCGTTGATGGCGGCCTCGGCCTCGGCGTTGTCCATCTCCACGAAGCCGAAGCCACGCGGACGACCGGTCATCTGGTCGGTGATCAGCCGGGCGGAGTGCACGGTGCCGTAACGCTCGAAAGCGCCGCGCAGGGTGGCCTCGGTGGTGTTGAAGGACAGGTTGCCGACGTAAATGCTCTTGCTCATCTCTGGGAACTCCTGAAAAAAATGAATGCCCCCTCCCGACCTCCGGGAGGGCCGTAGACTCAATAAGCCTCGCTTTTTGCTGAGATGAAGGCGGATTACGCCAGCAATCGAGCGGAAAAGATTTGGCTGATTGGCCTGCTATACGACCAATCATACCCACGATTGAGGCCTTGTCAAGCCATGGGGGCCGAAATCCCGACTGCATCCGCCATTTTTCTCCCCCGCCGCCCTCGGGCTAGGACCCGGGGATCACCAACTTCTGCCCCGGCTTGATGCGGTCGCCGGTCAGGCCGTTGGCCTGGCGCAGTTGGGCCGGGCTGACCCCATGGCGCTTGGCGATGGCGCCCAGGCTGTCGCCGGGGCGCACCTGGTAGTTGCTTCCCTGGCTGGCGGTGGCAGGGCGCGCGGCCGGGACCTTGACCTGGGGCCGACCGGCCTTGTCCAGCGACTCGCCCTTGACCTCCGGGACCGGGGCCGGCGCGGCCGGAGCGGAGGCCTGGTCGCCGATGACGCTGGCCAGGCGCTGGGACAGGCCCTTGGCCTGACCCAGGGGCACCCTCACCTGGTGGCTGCCGGCCGGAAGGTAATACGTCACCAACTCCGGGTTGTACTCCTTGAGCGCCTTGAGGGTGGTCTGGCAGGCCGCGGCCAGGGTGCGCAGGTGCAAAGGTCGGCCCAACTCCAGGTGGGCGGTGTCGGTGGGATGGGGTTGGTAGAGGGCCTCGCCGGGCAGGCAATAGCCATAGGCCCCGGGGTTCTCCAGGATGATCTTGGCCGCCAGAATGCGGAAGACGTAGCGCATGGTCTCGTAGGGCAGCCAGAGGTCGTAATAGCTGGTCACCCCCTGCTCGGCCAACTCCCGCCGCACCCGGGCCTCGCCGCAGTTGTAGCCGGCCATGGCCAGGGTCCAGGAGCCGAACTCCTGGTGCAGGCTCTTGAGATAGGCCAGGGCGGCGGCGGTGGCCCGCTCGGGGTTGCGGCGGTCGTCGAAATAGGCGTCCTTGCGCAGACCATAGCGGCGGCCGGTGGCGTCCATGAACTGCCAGGGGCCGCTGGCCCCGGCCGGACTGACCACCCGGGTCAGCAGCGAGCTTTCGGCCACGGCCACGTACTTCAAATCGTCGGGCAGGCCGGCTTCCTTGAGCCGCTGGGCGATGTAGGGGAAGTAGCGCTGGGCCCGCTTGAGCCACATCACCACCTGGGCCTGATCGTGGACCGCGATGGTGAACTCGCGGTCCAGGGCCTCGGCCACCAGGGGATCGTTCAGCGGCACCGGCTCGCCGCAGAGGTTGAGATCCCTGGGGAAAGCCGGCAGGTAGCGCGGCGGGCAATAATCCCCCCCCGGTCCGGCGCTGGCCGGGCCGATGGGACCCGAGACCGCGGTCTTGGCGGGCGCGGGCTGGTCGTTGGCGGCGGTGGCCGCCCCGCAGGCGGTCAGCGCGCCAAGGTTGAGCAACAGAACCAGGGCCAGGAGGCAGCGCCGGGGCGCCATGGCGGGGGTACTCCACTTGGGGGATGCGACGCCTGGCCCGGTCCGCGCGGGTCCCGGGGCCATCACCGTAATCTTAACACTCCCGGCTGGAAAGAGAAGGGGTTGCCAAGCCGGAAGCCTTCGGCCCGACGCCGGGCTAAGGGCGTTCCGGAATTATGTTTTCCGGCCTGCGGACGGAGGCGGGGCCTCGGGCCGGCGGAAATGGTCGTAGCCGCCCAGGGTGATGTCGCGGGTGGAGCCGTCGGGCAGGTTGAGCACCACCCCCCGGCCCTCCACCACCCGCCCCACCCGGGTCAGGCCCAGGCCCGGGGAGCCCTCGGCCACCAGCTCGGACAACCGCGCCACCTGGCCGGGATCGCAGGTGAAGAGCAGCTCGAAGTCCTCGCCGCCCTTGACCGCCCAGTCCAGGGGATCGGCCCCCAGGGTGGAGGCCAGCTCCCGGGTCTGGGCCGCGATGGGCAGGGCCGCCGCCTCCACCACCGCCCCCACCTGGGAGGCGCGGCAGATCCGGGCCAAGTCGCTGGCCAGGCCGTCGGAAAGGTCCATCATGGCCCCCACCCGGCCGGAGGCGGCCAAGGCCCGGCCGGCGGCCAGGCGCGGGACCGGGCGCAGGTGGGCGGCGACGGCGTCCATGGCCCGGGGGTCGTCCTTGGCCCCGCCGGGCCCCA
>JAIWNN010000051.1 GCA_020216805.1 Desulfarculus sp.
AGGGCGCGGGCGGCGGCGGGGCGATCGGCCTGGACGGCGGCGGTGTCGGTGGCCAGCAGGCGGGCGGCCTCGCCGGGGTGGGGGGTGATGACGGCCTGGGGCGCGGCGATGGCCCCGGGGATCAGCGCACCGGCCAAGGCGTTGAGGCCGTCGGCGTCCACCACCGCCGGCGCGTCGGACTGGGCCAGGAACTGGCGGGCCAGTTGGCGGGACTCGTCTTCGGTGCCCAGTCCGGGGCCGATCACGATGGCCTGGCGGGCGCGGGCCAGGTCCAAGAGGACCGGCAGGGCCTGGAGCGAGAGGCCGCCCTGGCTGGTCTGGGGCAGGGGCTGGCTCATGGCGGCGGTGAGCTTGAACTCGGCCACCAGGTTGAGGTCGTGGGGCAGGGCGGCGGTGACCAGGCCGGCCCCGGCCCGCAGCCCGCCCAGGGCGGCCAGGCAGGGCGCGCCGGTCTTGCCGGGGCTGCCGCCCACCACCAGCAGATGGCCGAAGCCGCCCTTGTGGGCCCCGGCCGGGCGGGGCGGCAACAGGGCCGCGACCTCCTCGGCCTCCAGCAGCCAGGCGAAGCAGCCCAGCCCGGCCGCGACCTGGGGCGGGATGCCGATCTCCACCAGGTGGAGCTGGCCGACGTGATCGCCCGGCTCGCAGGCCAGGCCCAGCTTGACCAGGCCGAAGGTGGCGGTGTGGTCGGCGCGCACCGCCGCGCCCAGGGGGACGCCCCGGTCGGCGTCCAGGCCGCTGGGGATGTCCACCGCCAATACCGGACGCTCCAAGGCGTTGAGCAGGGCGATGGCCAGGGCCTGGCGGCCGCGCACCGGGGCGTTGAGGCCGGTGCCCAGGATGGCGTCCAGGTAGAGGTCATGGCCGGAGATGGCGGCGCGGTGTTTCTCGAAGGCGGCCTCATCGGGGATTTCCACCACCGGCACCCCGCAGGCGCGGGCCACCTTGAGGTTCAAGGCGGCGTCGCCGGTCAGATCCTCGGCCCGGGCCAGGAGATAGGCGGTGGTCCGCGCGCCCTGGCCGGCTAGGATGCGGACCATGGCCAGGCCGTCGCCGCCGTTGTTGCCCCGGCCGCAGAGGGCGGCGACGGAGAGCCCGGCCAGGGGGCCATACTCCTGGGCCAGGATCCGGCAGGCCCCTTGGGCGGCGTTCTCCATTAGCACGATGCCGGGCAGGCCGATGGTCTGGATGGTGGTCTGGTCGGCTTGGCGCATCTGTTGGGCGGTGGCCAGGAGCATGGAGGGCCTCATTTCTCCAGCACCACCACCGCGGCGGCGTAGTCGCCGTCGTCGGTGAGGCTCAGGTGACTGGCGGTCATTTCATGCCGGGCGGCCCAGGCGGCGGCCCGGCCGTGCAGGATCAGGTAGGGCTGACCGCTGGGGTGGTGGGCGACCTCGATTTCATGCCAGGCCAGGCCGCGCATGCCCAGGCCGGCGGCCTTGGAAAAGGCCTCCTTGGCGGCGAAGCGCATGGCCAGGGCGCTATCCGGCCGGGGCCGGGCCAGGCAGACGGCGGCCTCGGCCGGGGTGAAGCAGCGGGCCAGGAAGCGGTCGCCGAAGCGGGCGCGGGCGGCGGCGATGCGCGTCACCAGGCAGAGGTCCTGGCCCAGGCCCAGGATCATGGCCGGCCCCCGGTGGCGGGGAGAAGAGATTGCTTGGTCGCCATGACTACTCGCGATGACATTGGTTGCCAATCTTCGCATGCCGCCATGACCGTGGCCTTGGGACGTGGCCCCGGCCGGCGTTCGCGGACATTCCCAGATTATGGCGCAGAACGCGGCGAAAAGGACAGCCGGTTGGGATGACCGATTTATCGTCCCCAAGCGCCTTTCTTTGGGAAGGGGGGTCTGGGGGGAAACCCTTTCTTTGGGCAGCAAAGAAAGGGTTTCCCTCCAGTCTTCCCTCTTATCTCCCCACCCTCCCCTACAGCCGGCGGCGGGGTCCTTCGGCGGGTCGGGGGGGCGCGGATTGACGGACCAGGGCCAGCATTTCGGTCACGGCCTGTTCCAGGCCCACGAAGACGGCGCGGGCGATGATGGAGTGGCCGATGGAGTATTCCTCGATCTCGGGGATGGCCAGCAGAGGGCGGACGTTGCGCAGGTTGAGACCGTGGCCGGCGGCGACCTTGAGCTTGAGGCGGGCGGCCAGGCGGGCGGCCTCCTCGATGGCGTCCAGGTGACGCTGGAGTTCGGCCTCGCCGCGGGCGTTGGCGTAGGAGCCGGTGTGCAGCTCCACCACCTGGGCCCCGGCCAGGTGGGCGGCCTTGACCTGGTCGGGGTGGGGGTCGATGAACAGACTGACCGCCGCGCCGGCGGCGTTCAAGCGCGCCACGGCGTTTTTGACCGCCTCCAGGTTGCCCTTGACCTCTAGGCCGCCCTCGGTGGTGAGTTCCTGGCGGCGCTCGGGCACCAGGGTGCAGAGGTCGGGGCCGATGGTCCCGGCGATGGCGATCATCTCCTCGGTGGCGGCCATCTCCAGGTTCAGCTTGCCCTTGACCATCTGGCGCAGGAGCTTGACGTCGCGGTCCTGGATGTGGCGGCGGTCCTCGCGCAGGTGGGCGATGATGCCGTCGGCCCCGGCTTTCTCGCAGAAGACGGCGGCCCAGACCGGATCGGGTTCGTCGATGCCCCGCGCCTGGCGCAGGGTGGCCACGTGATCGACATTGACGCTCAACAGGGCCATGGGGTGTCTCCTTGGGTTCAGTCCACGGTCAGGGCGCTGGCCAGACGGCGTTCGGTGAGCTCCTCCATGGCCCGGGCCTGCTCCTCGTCGGCCAGGTGGTCGTGGCCCAGCAGATGGAGGATGCCGTGGATGATCAGGCGCAGGAGGTGCTCCTGGGGGTCCAGGCCGTTTTCCTGGGCCTCGCGCCAGGCGGTGTCCACGCTGACCACCACGTCGCCCAGCAGCCCGGGGGTCAGGTCGGCGAACTCGCCCTCGGCCTGGGGAAAGGAGATGACGTTGGTGGGGCGGTCCTTGCCCAGGTATTGCAGGTTGAGCTGGTGGATGTCGGGATCGTCGGTGATGACCAGGGAGAGTTCGGTCTCAGGGCCGCATCCCGAGTCTTCTAAGACCCGTTGAATCCTCGCTGTCAGGGCTGGGAGGTCGATTGCCCGCCCCTTTTGGCGGTTGTCGATCGCTATCTCCATGTTTTTTCTTGGCCTTGTCGTCGCTAGGGTATTCCAGCCGCTGGTGGAAGATGCCGCAAAGGATGGCGTTGAAGACCTTGGCCACCTTGTGCAGATCCTTGAGCGTCAACTCGCACTGGTCCAGTTGCCCCTCGGAGAAGACCTTGTTGATCTGCTGCTGCACCAGACCTTGGATGCGGGCCGGGGTGGGGTTGTCCAGGCTGCGGCCGGCGGCCTCCACGGTGTCGGCCAGCATCACCAGGCCGGCCTCGCGGGTCTGGGGCCGGGGGCCGGGATAGCGGAAGGCCTCGGGGTCGGGATCGGGCTGGCCGGCGGCGCGGCGGACCTCGCAGGCCTTGCTGTAGAAATAGCTGATGATGCGGGTGCCGTGGTGCTGGGCGATGATGTCCACGATGGGGGCCCCCAGGCGGTGCTTCTTGGCCAGTTCCACGCCCTCCTTGACGTGACTGATGAGGATCAGCGCGCTCATGGAGGGGGCCAGTTTGTCGTGGCGGTTGGGCCCCTGGGCCTGGTTCTCCACGAAATAGACGCCCTTCTTGGCCTTGCCCAGGTCGTGGTAGAGGGCGGCCACCTTGGCCAGCAGGTGGTTGGCCCCGATCTCCTTGGCCGCGGCCTCCACCAGGCTGGAGACCACCAGGCTGTGGTGGTAGGTGCCCGGGGCCTGGAGCATCAGTTCCTGGAGGGCGGGCTGGTCCAGGCTGGCCAGCTCCATCAGGCGGACCTTGGTGGTGTAGCCGAAGGTGATCTCCACCAGGGGGGCCAGGCCGGCGGCCAGGACGCCGGAAAGCGCCCCGCCCAGGGCGGCGCTGACCAGGGCCGCCACCAGATCGGCGCTGAGGAACCAACCCTGGGCCAGGGCCAGGGCCATGATGACCAAAAGGCCGGGCAGCATGCCGCGCAGGCCGGCCTTGATCAGAGCGAAACGGTTGCGGCCGTCGGCGGCGTAATGGGCTCCGGCCACGCCGGTGACCAGGAAGTAGGCGAAGAACAGGAAGGGCTGGTTCCAAACCAGGGCGGCCAGGGCGCTGGTGACCAGGGCCAGAAGCATGGCCATCTGGGGGCTCATCAACAGACAGGCCAGCAGAGGCCCCACCATCAACGGCGCGGCGAAGCCCAGGGCCGGGGCGCTGACCCCCCGCCAGCCCTGCACCATGGCCACCGCGAAGAGCTCCCAACCCCGGGTGATCCAGACCGCGGCCACCAACAGGGTCAGCATCAGAATCAGGTTTTTGGCCTGGCCCCGGCCGCCCCCCCCGGCCAGGGGGGTGTACCAGGACAAAAACAACACCCGCAACAACACCGCGCCCAGCACGGTGACGCCCAGCAGATAGGGCAGACCGGCGAAGCGCCAGGGGTTGGGGGAGATGGCCACCGCCAGCAGGAAGCCCAGGCCGGCGGCCACCAGCCACTCGGCCCCGCGCCGGCCGCCCACCGCGGCCTTCAGGCGGCCATAGGTCTCGATGATCCTTCCCAGGTGGTCGCGATAGCGCCTGGCCCGCTCGGGATCGGGCAGCACCGCCGCCAGCCTGGCTGGCTTGCCTTGGCTCATATCAGGCTCCCTCGCGGTCATAGGCCTTGATGATCTCGCGCACCAGGCGATGGCGCACCACGTCGGACTCCTTGAACTCGATGAAAGCAATGCCCTCGATGCCCTGGAGCAGACGCCGGGCCTCCACCAGGCCGGAGCGGGTGCCGCCTGGCAGGTCCACTTGGGTCACGTCACCGGTGACCACCGCCCGGGAGTCGAAGCCCAGGCGGGTGAGGAACATCTTCATCTGCTCGCTGGTGGCGTTCTGGGCCTCGTCCAGGATAACGAAGGAGGCGTTCAGAGTGCGGCCGCGCATGAAGGCCAGGGGGGCCACCTCGATCACGCCCTTGGCCATCAACCGCCCGGCCTTGTCGAAATCCATCATGTCGTGCAGGGCGTCGTAGAGCGGACGCAGGTAGGGGTTGACCTTCTCGGCCAAGTCGCCGGGCAAAAAGCCCAGCTTCTCGCCGGCCTCCACCGCCGGGCGGGCCAGCACGATGCGATCCACCCGGCCCTTGACCAGCCAGTCCACCGCCATGGCCATGGCCAGATAGGTCTTGCCGGTGCCGGCCGGGCCGATGCCGAAGACGATGTCGTGACGGCGCATGGCCTCGAAATAGGCCTTCTGGGTCAGGGTCTTGGGGCTGATCACACGCTTTTTGCCAGTGATGTAGACCTGATCCAGGAAGACATCCTTGAGCGAGGCGTGGGAATCGGAGGAAATGATGCGCCAGGCGAAATCCACGTCCATCTCGTAGACCGGGTAGCCCTGGCGGATCAGTTCGTAGAGTTCGTTCAAGGTGCGGCCAGCCAGGTCCACCTGCTCGCCGGGTCCGGCGATGGAGATCTGGTTGCCCCGGCTGTTGAGGCTGACCCCGGCCGCGTCGGCCAGCAGGCGCAGGTTGCCCCCCTGCCCGCCCACCAGGGCACGCAGGGCCTCGGAGTCCTCGAAACTGAGTTGGGCCTGCTCGGGTTCGGCCATGCCCTTTTGGCTAGCTCCCCAGGACCTGGATCACCACCTTGCGGCGGCGGGGGCGGTTGTCCAGGTCCAAAACCACGATCTGCTGCCAAACGCCCAGGAGCAAATGGCCATCCTGCACCGGCAGCGAAAGCGACGGCCCCACCAGGGCCGCCCGCAGGTGGCTGTAGCCATTGCCATCGCGCCAGGCGGCGTCGTGGGCGTAGTCGGCCCCGGCCGGCGCCAGCCGCTCCAGGCAATCGCGCAAGTCCTGCACCACCCCGGGCTCGTACTCGATGGTGGTCACCGCGGCGGTGGAGCCGGGGGTGTGCACCGTGACCAGTCCCTCGCGTACCCCGGTCTGGGCCAAAAAGTTGCGCACAGGCTCGGTGACGTCATGCACGTCGGTCCCCGCGCTGCCCATCAGCTCGAGGTGGTGAAAATGACACACCAGGGACGACATAGTGGCACTTGTACCACACTGGTCCGCCCCAAACAAGGGGGCCTGGAGGTCGGCGCGACGGAACCTTTGGGATAACCAACCGTAATTACGAATATCTACCAGTCACTCTCGGCCCAGACCAGCTTGACAAAAATCCTAACTTAGTGATAAAGCTTAGCAAGCATGGAAGCAACACCCAACTGGCTGGATCTGGCCCTTCTCGCCCTGCTGGTCTTCTTCTGCCTGAAGGCCATGTTTCGGGGTTTCATCCGTGAAATAAGTAGCTTGGCTGGGATGGTAGCGGCGGTGGTGGTGGCGGTGGCCAGCTATCGTCCGGTGGGGGAGTTCCTGCGCCGGGTCAGCGCCATCGAGGCCGGCTGGTGGGAGGCGGCGGCCTTCGCCGGCGTCCTGCTGGCGGTGTTGGGGGTATTCCTGTGGGTGGGGGCGGGACTGTCGCGTCTGCTGCACGCCGGACCGCTGGGGATCGTGGATCGCCTGGCCGGGGCGGTGGTGGGTCTGGCCAAGGGGGTGCTGGTGGCCTACTTGTTGGTCAACCTGCTGCTGTTGATCACTCCCCTGGCCCAGTTGGGCAACCCCGATCCCGACCGTGTGAATCCACTGAAACAATCGCTGGTGGCCCCCTACGTGGTGCAGGGAGGCCGCTATCTGCTGAGCCTGCTGCCCGAGAACCTGACCCAGGACCTGCAACAACGAGCCGGGCTGATCAAGCCCGCACCGCCATCCTCCCCCCTTCCCGCGCCCACGCCCCGAGGCCGCTGATGCCCCCAGAAAATCCACGCCAGCCCGCCGCGGCCGCCCTGGTCCGCCTGATGGATCTGGTCAGTCGCCTCAGGGCCCCGGACGGCTGCCCCTGGGACCGCAAGCAGACCCTGGAAAGCGTGGCCAATTATCTGTTGGAGGAGGCCCACGAGGCGGCCGAGGCCCTGCAGGCCGGCGACCAGGTGGGGGCGGCCGAGGAGCTGGGCGACCTGACCTTCCACGTGGTCTTTCTGGCCGAGCAACTGGCCCAGGCCGGCGGGGCGGACCTGGCCGCCATCCTGGCCGGGGTGGAGGCCAAGATGATCCGTCGCCACCCCCACGTCTTCGGCGGGGAGCGCCTGGCCGACGCCGAGGCGGTGCTGGCCCAATGGGGGCGGATCAAGGCCCAGGAACGGGGCGCGAGCGCCGGCGGGCTCCTGGACAGCCTGCCCAAGGCCCTGCCGGCCCTGATGCGCGCCCAGCGCCTGGGCCAACGCGCGGCCCGAGTGGGCTTCGACTGGCCGGAGGCCGCGGCGGTCTGGGACAAGGTGGCCGAAGAGATGGAAGAGCTGCGGGCCGCCGCCACCCCGGAGGAGGAGCTGGCCGAGCTGGGCGATCTCCTGTTCGCCCTGGTGCAATGGGCCCGGCTGCGGGGGCACTCCGCCGACCAGGCCCTGCGGGCGGCTAACCGCCGGTTCCACCACCGTTTTGCGGTCATGGAGCGCCTGGCCGCGGCCCGGGGGACCAGCCTGGAGCGCCTGGACGCGGCCGAGTTGGACGCCCTGTGGGAGAAGGCCAAAGCGGGCGAGGCGGATCAGGAACAAGTTAACTAGTGGATTTGACTTACGCAGTTTCCACGCCAAGGCCCGGAATGGCCTTGACATAAACCTTCAGGGAGGCTATGGTAGCGCAGGATTTCACCAGTCCTTAGCCATTTTTTGCAGGGGAGGAGTTTAGGTCATGAAAAAGAGCATCATCGCCATCCTGGCAGTGCTGGCCTTCGTGGCGGCCGGGTTGATGGCCGGCGCGGCCTGGGCCGAGAAAACCAAATCAGGCGAGGTCCAGGACTCGTTCAAGATCGACAACACCAAGACTTTCGGCACGCTGACCAAGTCTCCGGTGGAGTTCACCCACAAAAAGCACACCGATGAACACAAGGTCAAGTGCGACCAGTGCCACCACGTTTTCAAGGACAAAAAGAACGTCTGGAAAGAGGGCGACAAGGTGCAGAAGTGCGCCGAGTGCCACAAGAGCCCCAAGCAGAACGAGGGCGAGATGCTGAGCCTGTACAACGCCTTCCACAAGAACTGCCGTGACTGCCACAAGGAGGCCAAGAAGGGCCCCCAAAAGTGCGACGATTGCCATCCCAAGAAGTAGCGGCTTAGGTTCTGGTTGATATAAGCGGGCCGGTCCCCCACCGGGGGCCGGCCCGATGCTTGCACCGACGCCAAAAAGAGGCCGCCCCGTCGCCGGCTGACGACGGGGCGGCCTTATTCTCGCGGGGGCGGGGCTTAGACCTCGGTCACCGTGATGGCGTCGTTCTCGCACACCTCGATGCAGCTCTCGCAGCCCAGGCACTCGTCGGCGTTAACCGGCACGGCCTTGCCATCCTGCATTTCGTACACGTCCACCGGGCAAACTTCCACGCACTCCTCGTCGCCGACACATTTGTCAGGGTCAACCACCACCTGGAACATAATCCGTCCTCCTTGCGTTTGGCAAAAAACCGGGCTGGACCCGAAAGCTCAGCTACCTGGCGCGACGGTCAGGGCCGTCGCGGCGCCTTGTTGAAAAAAGCGCCGCGCTTGCTTTTCATCCCTGGCCGCCCACTCCTGTCCCATATCGCCCAGCAGGCCAATCTTGTCAATAGCTTGTTGAGCCGAAAAATGGGAAAGCGCCTCTTCGGCCAGATATAGGGCCCAGGCGGCCGCGGCGGCCTGCTGCTGACGTTCGGCCACCCGGGCCACCCCCAGCAGGGCCCGAACCCTCGCCACGTTTTCGCCGATGCCAAGCGCGATGTCAACCCCTTTGCGCGGGTCGGGGGCCGCCCAAATTTTAGCCAGGTATTCCATCGCCTTGGGTGAGTCATGGGTCTTGGCCAGCTCCAGGGCGGCCCCGGCCAACGCCAGGCCCGGCCCGGTCTCCCGCCGCTCCAGGTGGATGCCCGCCAACCGGGCCAGGGCCAGCGCCCGCCAGCCGGGATCGACGATGGCCTCGGCCATGGCGCGGGCCTGGTCCAGGCTGCGCGAGGCCAGGGCCGGCAACAGGGCATCCGCCACCCGGCCGCGCAGGAAAACCATCCCGGGCGGCAACTGGTTCATGAGATCCAAGGCCAGCTCCGGGTCCAGGCCAGCCAAATCCTGGGCCAAGCGAGCGGCGGCCAGGGCCCGCTCCGGCTGACCGGCCACCAGGGGCAGTTGGTCGGCGGCCTCGGCCAGCAGGGCTCGGCCCGCGGCGAGATCCTGACCTAGCAGGCTCAGACCCGCCCGACGCAGGGCCGCCAGGCGCTCGGGGCCCGGCTCCAGGCGGCGGGCCAGCTCCAGACCCAACAGAGGCGCGGCCTCGCCCGCCGCCGCCGCCACCTGGCCGCGCACCTGGCGGGACACTTCGGCCGGATCGAGACCCAGGGCCAAATCCCAGGCCTGGCCGAAAAGCTCCATGGCCAGGGCTGGATCCGAACCCAAAACCACCTGTCCACAGTGGGCCAGGGCCAGGGCCTTGGCCGGGCCGGCAGGGGCCTCCCGGGCCGCCGCGGCCGCCTTCGCCGTCGCCTCGGACAGACCGGCCCGGACCAGGCCGCGCCAGACCCAGGCCCGGCGCAGGGGGTCGCCCACCCGCTCGGCCAGATCACGGGCCCGGGCGGCGTCCCAGGTCGCCAAAGCCAGGACCAAGCGCGCCAGGTCCTGGTCGCGTGACTCACCCGCAGGCTCGCTTTCCAACCGGCGCTGGGCCTCGTCCAGGGCCTGGGTCGCCAATTCCGGGGCCATCCCCATGGCTGTCTCGGCCACCAGGACCAGGGGCCAGACCCGGCTGCCCGATTCTTCCAACCGCGCGGCCAGATCCCGCGCCCGACCCCGCCAGGGTTCGGACCAGGCTCGGCTGGCCTGGACCAGCTCGCGGGCCCATTCCCCTCCCGACTCCTGGGCCAGTTCCCGAGCCAAGGGTTGG
>JAIWNN010000052.1 GCA_020216805.1 Desulfarculus sp.
CGGCAGCGGCCATCCGCTTGATGTCGGTGACGAAGCTCGGCCAAGGCCCCTTCTCCAGCTCGTCCAGCATCGGAGTCTGATGCATTTTTGCCATGGAAAAGTTCCTCCGCTATGAGTTCTTTGGGACGTTCGCTTCTAAAATTAAGAGTTCTACGGCGTTGTCCGGTCCCGCCCAGGGATTCCGCCCCCGGCGTCCGCCGGAGAAAGGCTGCCGGCAACTCCGGGGCGCCGCGGGAAGCCACCGCGCCGCGCCGGACAGGCGTCGCTGGTCACCTGCTTACCGTGATTCGAAAAAAGGGAACTGGATTAATCCCTTTGTTCACAATGGGCCAGATTATAGGAAGCCCCCCGGGGCGTGTCAACCAAAAAAGGGGGGCGACGCTTGCCCTAATCCCGCTTAATGGTTAACATCCCGCCTATGACACCCCCCATGGTTGCACAATGATCGAATCCGGCCATCCCTCCATTGCCCAACGCTGTCAGAACCTGGCGGACCGCATCCGGGCCCAGGGCGCGGGCCAATGGCTGGATGGCAAGATCGAGCGCTATGACCGGGACGCCCTGATCTACCTCTGCAAGTTCGCCTTCATGACCGCCCTGATCACCAAAAACGAGATCGCGGCCATCCTGGAGTTGGACCGGGCCGAGCTCAAGGCCATGGTGCGGGGTTGGTACGACGATCACCGCGCCAAGGGTTGCGGCATGTGCTGATCCGCAACCCAGGCCAGGCCGACGCCATCCGCGGCAACCGGATTATTTGCCAAGCGAATTAAGCGCGTTGATCAGGGACGCGGCCGAGGCTGGCGCGGCCGCCTCGCCCTTGGCCAGGATCTCGCTGGCGGTCAGGGCCCGGCCATAGACGGCCTTGGTGGTCTCGGCGTCGTACTCCAGCCCCGCCCCCTCCAGGGAGATGCCGGCGAAGGCGCCCTTGGCCCGGGAATAGGAGTAGACGTCGGCGTAGAGATCGGCCCCGGTCACCCCGGCCTCGGCCCGCCGGCCCACCGGCCCGGCCGCCACCCCGATGTCGGCTCCGAACTTCACCTTGTTCTTCAAGATGCCATCCAGGCCCTTCTTGTTCATCACCAGCATGATCACGTCCACCGCCTGGGCCCCGATCTGCAGCCCGGCGCTGACCCCGCCCATGGTGTAGAAGGCCGGTGCGCCAAAGGCGCCGTCGGCCCGGCGGGCGATGACCACCCCGGTGCCGTACTGGCCGCCCACGATGAAGCCGGCCTTGACCATGCCGGGAAAAATCACCACCGCCCGCGCCTTGCGCACCAGGTCCGAGGGGATGTTGCTGTCGGGGGCGAGCATGATCTGGCGCACCACCACCTCCGCCTCCTTGAGCTTCAGCTCGGCCTCCATCTTGTCGACGGCCAGGGCGGGCGTGGCCATCAGCGCCACCAGGCCCAGCACCGCGGCCAGGAGCGAGAATCCTTTGCGCATGACTTCCTCCATTCAAGGGGGGGTTGGGATGGTTCAGGTCCGTTGGTCGGGTTGGCCGCTCAGACGCAGGATCTCCCCGCGCACCTGGTTGGCCCGGGTGTGCTGCCCCAGCTCGCGGTAGACCGCCTCGGCCTGGGCCAGGTTTTTGAGCGCCGGGCCCAGGGAGCCGGCCTCGGCTTGGAGGGAGCCCACCCCCACCAGGGCCAGGGCCAGGCGCTGATGGTCGCCCAGCTCCTGGGCGGCCAGTCCCATGCGCTCGTAGGCGGCCAAGGAGCGCGCGGTCTGGCCCGTCCGACGCAGCATGGGGGCCAGGTTCTGGTTCAGGACCACCTCCGCCACCTTGTCCCCGGCCCCGGAGATCAGCTCCAAGGCCCGCTCCAGACAGGCGGCCGCCTCCTCCCAGCGTTCGGCCAGGGCCAGAAGCTGGGCCAGGCGCTCCAGGGCGGTGACCTGGCCCGGGATCTCCCCCGCCGCGGCAAAGGTCGCCAAAGCGCCCTTGAGCCGGCCGGCGGCGGCGGCCAGATCGCCCCGGCCTTGGTCGATGGCCGCCAGGCGCAGGTCCACCTGGGCCGCGCCGGTGGGATTGTCCAGCTTGGCGCAATAGTGTCGGGCCTCGTCCAGGGCCTCGGCGGCCTGATCCAGCCGACCCCGCTCCAGGTAGGCCACCCCCACCTTGAGCAGGGCGTTGGCCACCAGTTCCTCGCGGTCCAGTCCCCGGGCGGCATCAAGCTCGTCCAGGGCCTGGTTGAGATCGATCTTCACCACCATCGTGCTCCCCGGCCCGCCGGTGGGCCAGTCTCCATCGCCCGGCGCGGCCGGGCCAATCATGGGTGACGCGCGCCAAATGTCCGTGGCCCGCCCCTCCCGGTGTTCAGGCCGGGTCCACCTCCACCAGCACCGTCTTGACGCGGGCGGCGCTGTTGCCCCCGGCGTGGGGGTTCGGCTCCCGCTCGGGCCCGAGCCATTCCTCCCCCAGCGCCATAATTCAAACCGCGCCCCGCGCCCGCATTGACAGGGCGGGGTCCCTCGGACCATGCTAAGGAGACTTGCGCCCTCGGGGTGCATTGTGCCGGCAAGCGCCGGCCCCTGGCAAGACACCCTGGCGGCCGTCCCCATCCGCGGAGAAACAAGAGGGCCATGAAACTAGCCGATGACCTTTACGTTTACCCCTGGACCCAGGCCACGGCCAACAACTGCAACACCTTCCTGGTGGGCGGCCCGGCCCCGGTGATGATCGATCCGGGGCACGCCCGGCTCTACAAGCACGTGGAGCTGGGCCTGGCCAGCGATCACCAGGGGGAGGTCCCCAAGCTGGTGGTGGTCACCCACTGCCATCCCGACCACCTGGAGGCGGCCTTGGCCCTGCAAAAGGCCGGGTCCCGCCTGGCCCTGCTGGCGGCGGAGATGGAATACCTGGAGGGCGAGGGTCGGCGGCTGGCCGCCTCGCTGGGCATGTCCCTGCCCGCTTTCCAGCCCGACATCCTGCTGGGCGAGGGCGAGCTGGTGGTGGGGCCGGAGAGCTTCCAGGTGCTGCACACCCCCGGACACTCGCCGGGGCACCTGTGTCTGTACTGGCCGCGCCACAAGGCGCTGTTCGCCGGCGACCTGGTCTTCGCCCAGGGGGTGGGCCGGGTGGATTTCCCCGGCGGCGACGGCGCGGCCCTGAAGCAGTCCCTGCAGCGGGTGGCGAGGCTGGATCTGGAATGGGTGCTCACCGGCCACGGCCCGGTGCTCAAGGGCAAGGCCAGCATCCAGCGCAACTTCCAGCTCATCGAGCAGCTCTACTTCGGTATGCTCTAGCGCCCAGCGTTCCGCCTTGCCGGTGCACAGCCCAGGCGGTCGCGCCCAGCCCGGGGCTCGCCCGCATCCGCGCGGGCCAAGCGCGGCCTTGCGCAAGACGGGCGTATCGGCCATCGGCTCGCCCGCATCCGCGCGGGCGAAGCGGCCCTTTGGCCCCCCCGCCGCCCTAGCTGCTGGCCAGGCCCAGGCGTTGTTCGAGATAGGCCAGCTCCTGGGCCAGCTTGGGGTCGGAGTCCAGGCCGCGCTCCACCTGCTCCACCCCGTACATCACGGTGCTGTGGTCGCGGTTGAAGGCGCGGCCCAGACTGGCGAAGCTGGCGTCGGTGTGGCGGCGGCAGAGATACAGGGCCAGGTTGCGGGGTCGGGTGACGGTCTTCTTGCGACTCTTGCCGGTGAGCACCGCCTGGTCGAGATTGTAGACTTGGGCCACCAGGCTTAAGATTTGGGCCGGGCTGACCCGTTTGAGTTCCAGGGCCAGGTGCCCCAGCACCTCGCCGGCCAGACGCAGGTCCATGGGCCGGCCGGTGAGGCTGCCCTGGGCCATGAGGCCCACCAGGGCCGATTGCAGGCGACGCACGTCGCTGCTGACGTGCTGGGCCAGGTATTCCAGGACCTCCTGGTTGACGGCTACTCCCTCTTCCCGGGCCAGGTTGCGCAGGATGGCCAACCTGGTCTGGTAATCGGGCGGCTCGATGGCGGCGGTGAGGCCGGAGGCCAGACGGCTGGCCAGACCCTTCTTGAGCCCCTTGACCTGGGCCGGGGGGCAGTTGCCGGTGAAAACGACGCGCTTGCCGGCGTCCAGCAGGGCGTCCAGGGTGTAGCCCAGCTCGTCCTGGGTCTTTTCTTTGCCGGCCAGGAACTGGACCTCCTCCAGCAGCAGCACGTCACAGGAGCGGCGGAATCGCTGCTTGAAGGCCTCCATGCGCTTGGCGCGCAGGGCGCCGATCATCTGGTTGGCGAAGTCCTCGGCGGTCAGATAGGCCACCCGGCAGCCAGGTTGATCGGACAGCACCTGGTGCCCCACCGCCTGGGTGAGGTGGCTCTTGCCCAGGCCGGTGCCGGAGACCAGAAACAAGGTGTTGGAGAACAGCCGCTGCCCCTGGGCCAGGGCCTTGGCGGCGGCCCAGGCGAATTCGTTGCCCCGGCCGGAGACGAACTTGTCGAACTGGAAGCGGTGGTTGAGCCGGGGAGGGGCCAGTTCGATATTGGGGAGGTTGAGCTGCTCCGGGGCTCGGGGCGGCTCGGCGGCCGGTCCGGGCAGCAGGGCCAAACTGACCTGGGGCCCGCCCGGCAGTTGGCTGGCGATTTGCTTGAAACGGGGCAGGTAGTGGTCCCGCACCCATGCGCGATGAAAGGCGTTGGGGCAGCCCAAGACCAGCTGCTGGGCGGTTTCCTCCAGAACCCGCAAGGGTTCCAGCCACACCTGGCATTCCTCGGGCTCCAGTTGGCTTCGCAGGGAGTCGAGCAAGTTATGCCACAACGAGGATGACAAGACGCCCCTCACTAGAGGAATTTTGGCTATTTTTGTGAACTATTCCGAAGCCTGGCAGGCTCATTTGGAGTGCCTGATGATGTTGGCAACCTTACCGGGAGCTTCCCGGAAGGTCAATGCGGACCAGACGCGGAAGCTCGTCTGTGCCCGGCTAACTTCTCCACAGAATCATCTCGCTGGTTTCACTGATATTTTTTACGACAATCCCGCAACAGGCGGGGAATAGGTTTTTTTTGGGCAAACCTGATAACTGGCAGACAGGCTTGGGCTTCTGGTTTATTTCACAGTTGTGGTGATTTTGACGCCACAATTGATCGCTGATTATCTGCGATTTTCGCCTATTTTCTTTGAATAGCACTTTTTTTAATCCAAGAATTAGTGCGTTACGGCTAACGGAAGGAAATATGGGCTAGAAACCGGCCGCTGGCCCAGGATCGGTTTCGCAAAACCAGGGGACGGGCTTGCCTCCCCCCGCTTTCACCCATCATCCGCATCTTGGAAAGCCAGCGGGCCTTGTTGGATATTTTGCCGTTATTTATAGCTTTTTAAACATTTCTCCCCAGGGGCCGTCCGCCGGAGGGCGGGGCCGGGTCGCGGGCGCGTTCCCGCCGGGTCAATCGCCTTCACTCAGAGCCCGCCAGGGCTCCCCCAGGGCCTGGGCCACCGCCGGATGGGTGAAGGCGCCTTCCACAAGGTTGAAGCCCAGGGCCAGGGCGGGATCGCGCCGGGCGGCCGCCAAGGGCCCCTGGGCCAGGGCCAGGGCGTAGGGCAGGGTCATGTTGGTCAGGGCAAAGGTGCTGGTGCGGGCCACCGCTCCGGGCATGTTGGTGACGCCATAGTGGACCACGCCGTGCATGAGGTACACCGGGTCGGCATGGGTGGTGGGCCGGATGGTCTCCACGCAGCCGCCCTGGTCCACTGCCACGTCGACGATCACCGATCCCGGCCGCATGGTCTTGACCATGGCCTCGCTGACCAGGACCGGGGCCCGCGCCCCGGCCACCAGCACCGCCCCCACCACCAGGTCGGCGTCGGCCACCACCGCCGCCACGTTCTCGGGTGATGACATCAGGGTGGTCACCCGCGAGCCGAAAATGTCGTCCAGGTATTCCAGGCGCTTGAGGTTGCGGTCCAGGATCTTGACCTCGGCCCCCATGCCCACCGCTATCTTCAGGGCGGCGGTCCCCACCACCCCGGCCCCCAGGATCGCCACCCGTCCCCGGCGCACGCCGGGCACCCCGCCCAGCAGCACTCCCCGGCCACCCTGGGTCCGCTCCAGAAAATGGGCGCCGGCTTGCACCGCCATGCGGCCGGCCACCTCGCTCATGGGGCTGAGCAGGGGCAGGCTGCCGTCGGCGAGCTGGATGGTCTCGTAGGCCACCGCGGTCACCCGCCGCCGGACCAGCTCCCGGGCCAGCTCCGGCGCGGCGGCCAGATGCAGGTAGGTGAAAAGGGTCAACCCCGGCCTCAGATGCCTGAACTCGGGCGGGATGGGCTCCTTGACCTTGATCACCAGATCGGCCGCCCAGGCCTGGTCCGCGTCCCCCAGGCTGGCCCCGGCCGCCAGGTATTCGGCGTCCTCGATGCCGGCGCCCAGGCCGGCCCCGGCCTCCACCACCACCTGATGCCCGGCCTTGACCAGGGCCCGCGCCCCGGCCGGCGCCAGGCCCACGCGGTATTCCTCGGCCTTGGTCTCCCTTGGCACCCCGATCCGCATCGTGCGCCTCCTCTCGGCGGGACCAGTCCCGCCCCCACGGTGGGTGGTTTGAGCATCGGTAATCCCGCGCCCCCTGGTCGCCGACACGCCGCGCCAGAGGTCAACGCTCCTCCCCGCTCATGTTGTCACCATCGACCGCCATCTACCAAGGTTTTTCCACCGCCGCTCCACGCCCGGCCGCGGTTGCCCCCCACCCATCCCCTCGCTCTCCACCGCCCCTGAACGCCATCATCCGGTTTGTCACCAGCGCATCCCGTCATTTTTCCACCATCGCCGACGGCCTTGTCCCCCATTTTTGCGCCGGTCCGGGCCGGCTCTCCCCCATCCCGCGGCCCAACTTCCCCATCGCGGGAGCGGTTATCCACTGCGCCCTGCCCTCCAGCCCTTTTTCTCCCCGGTTAACGCACCGATGCCCGGCCGTTATCCACCCGATTCCCCACCACGCGTTAGCGCTGTTTTTGCTTTGCAAAAAGCATGTTGCGCATGTTTTCCACTTTTACTCCACCAGTTTTGATCTCGCCAACCTGGATTCGGGGTTTACGGCCGCCGAGGCGATCCAGCTGGAATCTGCCGGCCATGCCCACCAACCGCAGACCGAAGGACTGGCTTGATCCAGTCGGGGCGCCGGGGTGGACCGACCGGGTTCACGCGGGCTGGTTGGCGTCAGAAGTGAAATGGCGGTTTACATCGCCGCGCGGCATGGGCGATAATTGTTCATCCTAGACATCACCTAAGCGCACGGAGCCGGCATGTCCCAGGACAACCTGCCCCCCGGCCGCCGAGCAAAGGGCGCCCCCGGCCCTGCCGCGTCGCCAGCCGAGGCCGAGCTGGCCCGGATCAAGCAAGTTCTGGGGCCGGCCGGCCACGACGAGGCCAGTCTGACCCGCCTGGTCTACAGCGAAGCCCACTACCGGACCCTGTTCGACACCGCCGGTGACGCCATCTTCGTCCTGGCCGACGGTCGGGTGCTGGACTGCAACCCCCGCAGCCTGGAAATCTTCCGCTGCACCCGGCCGGAGATCATCGGCCGCGAGCCAGCCGAACTCTCCCCGGCCTTCCAGCCCGACGGCCGTCAGTCGGCAACGGCCTTCGCCGAGCTGGCGGCCCGGGCCCGGGCCGGCGAATCGCTGCGCTACACCTGGCGGCACCGCCGTTGCGACGGCTTGGACTTCGAGGCCGAGGTGAGCCTCAACCAGGTGCTCATCCAGGGGCAGCCCTACCTGCTGGCGGTGGTGCGCGACATCTCCCAGCAGGTGGCGGCCGAGACCTCCCTGCGCCGCAGCGAGGAGCGCTTCCGCCGCCTGAGCGAGAATGCCCCGGACATCATCTACACCCTCGACGAAAAGGGGGCCTTCACCTACGTCAACCCGGCCTGGACCCGCATCCTAGGTCACGCGCCGGAGGAGGTTCTGGGCCGCTATTTCGTGGATTTCGCCCCCCCTGGAGCCGCCGGCAAGCTCACCGGCCTTTTCAAGAGCATCCGCGACGGCCACCAGACCCAGCACATCATCGATGAGTTGATCCACAAGGACGGCGGCACCCGCCTGTTCGCCATGAGCGGGGGGCCCAACCTGGACGACGCGGGCCGGGTGACGGGCATGGTGGGCATGCTCAAGGACGTCACCGAGCAGGCCCGGGCCCAACAGGCCCTGCACGCCTCCGAGGAGCGCCTGCGGGCGGCCCTGGAGTGCGCGCCGGACCCGGTGGTGATCTACGACCTGGAGGGGCGTTTCCAGTATCTCAACCCCGCCTTCACCCGCATCATGGGCTGGCAGCCGGAGGAGCTGCTGGGCCGACGCCCCGGATTCATCCCCAGCGACGAGGAGGAGGCCACCCAGGCCTTCTACGCCCGGGTTTTGGCCGGAGAGACGGTCAGCGCCTTCCGCGGCCGCCGCCGCACCAAGGACGGCCGCCTAGTCCACGTCTCCTTGAGCGGCGCGGCCCTCAAGGACGAATCGGGGCAGTCCACCGGCATGGTGGTGACCCTGCGTGACATCACCCAGCGGGTGGTGGCGGAGCAGGCCCTGCGCAAGAGCGAGGCCAGCCTGGCCCGGGCCCAGCGGATGGCCAAGCTGGGCAACTGGGAGCTGGACCTATCCACCCGGGTGCTGACCTGCTCGGCCGAGGTCTACCGCATCTACGGCATCGACGCCCCCAACAGCCCCATCACCCTCAACCGCTTTCTGCGCGCGGTCCATCCCGACGACCTGGACATGGTGCGCGAGCATCTGGAGATGGTCATCCATCTCCATCATCCGCTATCCCTGGAGCATCGCATCCTGCGTCCCGACGGGCAGGAGCGCATCGTCAACCAGCAGGCCGAGTTGGAGTTGGACGCCAACGGCAAGGGCCTGCGCCTGGTGGGCGCGGTGCAGGACATCACCCGGCGCCGCCGCTCCGAGGAGCAGATGCGGCTGTTGGCGCGGGTCTTCGAGAACACCGTGGAAGGCATCCTGGTCACCGACACCCAGGGCGTGATCCAGATGGTCAACCGGGCCTTCACCGACATCACCGGCTACAGCGCGGCGGAGGCGGTGGGCAACACTCCCCGCCTGCTCAACTCCCGCCGCCACCCGCCGGAGTTTTTCCACCAGATGTGGCGGGATCTGGCGGAAAAGGGGCATTGGCAGGGCGAGATCTGGAACCGGCGCAAAAATGGCGAGGCCTATCCGGAGTGGCTGACCATCACCGCCATCAAGGACGCCCAGAACCGTACCGCCCACTATGTCGGGGTTTTCCACGACATCACCGAGGCCAAGCGCAGCCAGGAGAAGATATCTTACCAGGCCTATCACGACGCCCTGACCGGGCTGCCCAATCGCATGCTGTTCAACGACCGGCTGCGGGTGGCCCTGGCCCAGGCCCAGCGCCGAGGCCGGGGGCTGTCGATCCTGTTCCTGGATCTGGACAACTTCAAGACCATCAACGACAGCCTGGGCCACGCCGTCGGCGACCTGCTGCTGCAACAGGTGGCCAAACGCCTGGTGCGCTGGGTGCGCGAGGAGGACACCGTGGCCCGCCTGGGCGGCGACGAGTTCATCATGCTGTTGAGCGCGGTGGGCGAACCCGACGCGGCGGTGCAGGTGGCCGAGCGCATCCTGGAGTCGCTGGCCGAACCGATCCTGGTCGGTGACCAGGAGCTGTTCATCACCGCCAGCATCGGCATCACCATCTTCCCCCACGACGGGCTGGAGCCCGAGGCCCTGGTGGCCAACGCCGACCTGGCCATGTACCGCGCCAAGGGCGAGGGGCGCAACAATTATATGTTGTTCACCCCGGCCATGAATCAAGTGGTGGTGCGGCGCCTGGAAATGGAGCGTGCCCTGCGCCGGGCCATCTCCCGCGACGAATTGCTGGTCTACTATCAACCCAAGGTGGATCTGGACAGCGGGCTGATGGTGGGGTTGGAAGCCCTGGTACGCTGGCAGCGGCCGGGCCACGGCCTGGTCTCGCCGGCGGACTTCATCCCCCTGGCCGAGGAGACCGGCCTGATCGTGCCCATCGGCGAGTGGGTTTTGCGCACCGCCTGCGCCCGGACCAAGATC
>JAIWNN010000053.1 GCA_020216805.1 Desulfarculus sp.
TTGGAGCTTGTTCAGGCTGGCCAGGTCGCCGGTCAGCCCGGAGCGGGCCTCGTTGACCTGCCAGGCCATGGCCTCGTCGGCCGCCTGCCGGATCATTTTCTGGTCCTCGGCCGAGAAGCTCTTCAGGGTGTCCTTGTTCACCGCCAGGATCAGGGGGTCGATGGTGTAGTGCCAGATGGTGATGTACTTGTGATACTGATAAATCTTGTAGGGAATGATGATGACGTTGACCGGGTTCTCCTGGCCGTCCACCGTGCCCTGCTGGAAGGCGGTCAGGGCGTCGCCCCAGTTCATCAGCACCGGGTTGGCGCCCAGGGCGGCGAAGGTGTCCTTGAAGATGGGCGAACCCACCGCGCGCACCTTCATGCCCTCCAGGTCGGCCGGGGTGACCACCGGCTTGATCCGGTTGGTCAGCTCGCGATAGCCGTTCTCGCCCCAAGCCAGGGTGACGACGTTGAACTTCTCGATCTCGGCCAGCAGCTTCTGGCCGGTCTGGCCCTTTTTGACCTTGTCCAGGGCCTCGTAGCTGGGGAACAGGAACGGCAGGGAGAAGAGGTTCAGCGCGCGGATCTGGGGCGACCAGTTGATGGTGGAGCCCAGGGCGAAGTCGGCCACGCCCTGCTTGAGCATCATGAATTCCTTGGTCTGGTCGTCGGCGAAGAGGCTGCCGTTGAAATAGCACTTGATGTTGATCTTGCCGCCGGACTTCTCACGCACCAGGTTGGCGAACTTCTGGGCCCCGGCCCCCCAGGGCGAGGTCTCCGAGGTCCGCAGCGACATCTTGTATTCGGCCTTGTAGCCCGCGGCCCAGGCCGGGATGGCCAGGGCCAGGACCAGGGCCCCGGCCGCCAGGAACGTCATGAGCTTGCGCATGTCCACCCATCTCCCGTAAGGTTTGGCTGACGCGCGGTCGGTCCCCGGCCGGACCGCGCCCCCAAGCGCGGGCCTGTCTCCCCCGGCCCGCGGTCCTATATATAACAGGAAGCCCCCGCCCCCCACCAGTGCCCGGGCGGGAGCCGGAGTTGGCCATGGACCAGTCCCGACCCACCCCCAAACCGCCCTGGCTGCGTCGTCCCCTGCCCCCGGCCGGCTCGGTCCGACTGGGCGGCCGCCTGGCTGAAGAGGGTCTCCACACCGTCTGCCGCGAGGCCCACTGCCCCAACCAGGGCGAGTGCCTGGGCCGGGGGGTGGCCAGCTTCCTGATCCTGGGGCCGGTCTGCACCCGGGGCTGCGCCTTCTGCGCCGTCACCTCCGGCCGCCCGGACCCGCCCGACCCGGACGAACCGCAGCGCCTGG
The DNA here is from genome assembly GCA_020216805.1 of Desulfarculus sp. Classification (GTDB taxonomy): domain Bacteria; phylum Desulfobacterota; class Desulfarculia; order Desulfarculales; family Desulfarculaceae; genus JACRDC01. Next base: position 1,297 of record JAIWNN010000053.1, read on the forward strand.
CCCGGGCGGTGGCGGCCATGGGCCTGGGCTTCGTGGTGGTGACCTCGGTCACCCGCGACGACCTGCCCGACGGCGGGGCCGGGCATTACGCGGCGGTGGTGGCGGCCCTGGCCCGGCAGTGCCCCGGGGTGGGGGTGGAGCTGCTGGTGCCCGACTTCGGCGGCGACCCGGCGGCCCTGGCCGTGGTCCTGGCCGCCCGGCCCCAGGTCCTGGCCCACAACCTGGAAACCGTGCCCCGGCTCTATCCCCGGGCCCGGAGCGGGGCGGACTATGCCCGCTCCCTGGAGCTGCTGCGCCGGGCCAAGGCCCTGGCTCCGGCGGTGCTGACCAAGTCCGGCCTGATGCTGGGCCTGGGCGAGGAGCGGGAGGAGGTGCTGGCGGTGCTGACCGATCTGCGCGCGGCGGGCTGCGACTGCCTGACCCTGGGCCAGTATCTCGCGCCCAGCCCGGCCCACCTGCCGGTGGCGCGCCACCTGCCGCCCCAGGAGTTCGCCGAACTGGGCACCCTGGCCCGGGAGATGGGTTTCGTCCAGGTGGCCTCGGCCCCCCTGGTGCGCAGCTCCTACCTGGCCGAGGCCGGCTACCGCGCCGCCCGGGAGACCCTGGCCGCCGACGCCTAGGGCCGCAAAGCAGGGGTGCATGGTGCGCATCTGGCTGTCGTTGCGAGCGAAGCGAAGCCATCTCCCGCAGTTTAACTAATTTTTTAAGTTGGTTATAAAATTGAGAGATTGCCGCGTCGCTACGCTCCTCGCAATGACGAAAAACCCGCGGATCACTAAACCGCTGGTGGCTAGGTTTGGGTGAACAACATCCTAGGCGGCGGCGACCTGGGCCTCGGCTGGCGGGGGCTGGCAGGCCCGGCGCAGGTGGCCCAGGATTTCGGCCGGCGGGGCCTGGCCGGCGATGCGCAACTCCACCTCCGGCCAGCCGCCCCGCAGCTCCGCCGCCCGGGCCAAGACCCGGTCCTGGCTGGGAATCTCGGGCTCATACCCAACATAGCCGCGTGAGCCGGCCAGGGCGGCCAGGCCCCAGACGCGCCCCACGAAGATGCGGTTGAAAAAGCCGGGCCAGAGCCGATAGGGGTCCTTGAGGCGGATCAGCTCCGCGGCCGGGGTGTGGTGGGTTCGGCACCAGAGCAGCCAGCCCAGGGCGGCCAGATCGTGGGCCAGGATGTCTGGAGAGGCGATGACCAGGCCGGGATCGGGCGCGGCCACGTGGCCCTGGTCCGGGCCGAAGGTGGTCAGCACCCGGTGGGCCAGGCTGAGACAGAGGCGCAGCTTGTCCCGCAGGCTGGGCAGCCAGTTGATCTCCGCGATCTTGGGTTGGAAACCCTGGCCATCCTGGTGCAGGTCCCGACGGCTGTCGTCGCGCAGCCAGCCCACCGCGGCCTTGAGCCCCAGGGTGGCCCCGGCCAGGACGTGGCGGCTGACCCGGGGCAACACGATCAGGTGATCGATATCGTTAAGGATGTCTGGCAGCATCACCGCTCCCGACCAATGGCCGGGTCGCTCCAGGCTCTCGGGATGGAAGGCCCCCCAGCCGGCCTGGTCAAAGCAATGGACCTCGGCCCCGGCGGCTCGGGCCGCCGGGGCCAGGCCGTTGCGCTCCAACACCTCCAACCCCCGGCCGCGCCAAGTCTTCTGGTCCTGGTAGACATGGGCCACCCCCGGCTGGTCGCCCACCACCACCCGGCCGGCCCCCCGCGCCTTGAGCAGGCGCACCAGGGCGCTCACCGCCTCCGGCGCGGTGGTGGCGGGATAGGGGTGGGGCGAGTTGGCCGCCAATTTGAGGAAGACACTGTCCCCGGGCTGGAGCCAGGCCAGGTCGTCGACCGCCAGGGCGGCGGCGGTCACCGCCGTTTCCAGGGTCTGGGGCGGATCGTGGGGCCCCACCACGGCCAGGGCCACGGGAGCGGGGGCGGTCATGCGGTTTCCTCCGGCGACTGGTTGGCCCCTGCGGGGGGCGCTAGTGGTTTTAACAGCTTAGCATACGTTTGCCGCCGGCGGCGAGCGGGGTTGGGCCCGGACGGACGCGACTTTTTGAGCCCGGCGTTAAAGTTTGGCTCAAATCGGCCGATGAGACGATTGAAAGGGAGTGGTCCCCCCGAACGCCCCAACGGCGGGGACGCCAAGGTGCGGCATGGAAGCTATCGCCCTGAACCTGATTCCCAGTCTGGAGCCGATCAAGGAGACCGCGCGCACCGCCCCGAGCTCGTCTCCGCGTTCCGAGACCTCCGGCAAGGTCGCCGCCATGCTATCCTCCACCGCCGACGTCTCCAGCGAGGCGGTGCAACAGGCCGCCAGCGAGCTTGCCTTGCGCCTGGGGTTGAAGGTGGAGCTGGGCCGGGACGAAAGCACGGGGCGCAACATTGTGCGCATCTTCAACCAGGAAGGCGACCGTCTCCTGCGCCAGATACCGGCCGAGACGGTTCTGCGCATGTTGGACCGTCTCAAGGCCGGGGCCGAGGAAAGCATCCTTGAACTGCAAGTCTAGGTTGCCAATGACGATCGGCTCCAGGCTGGCCCCTCGCCAGCGATTGTGATAAGCTTACAAAGTTGCAAGGGATCGCCCGCGCCGCGGTCGTGCGGGCGCGCGCCTTTTCCTAACGGCCCCGCGGAGGACGCGGTGCAATCGGACGCCTTGCTTAGATCCCCCGTGCCAACCCAGCCCGAACCATTGCCCAACGGCGAGCGGCTGCGCATCCTGTTGGTGGACGACGAGTCCAACATCCGCGAGGCCCTGGCCGAATACCTGATGGCCATCAACAACCACCACGTGGTCACCGCCGGCTCCGGCGAACAGGCCCTGGCCGTCTTCGGCTGCGACGCCTTTGACTGCGCCTTCCTGGACCTGAAGATGCCCGGCATGAGCGGGGTGGAGTTGTTGGGCAAGATCAAGGCCCAGGACCCCAAGCTGCCGGTGGTGATCATGACCGGCTTCCCCAGCCTGGACGCGGCCATCGACACCATGCGCCAGGGGGCCAGCGACTTCCTGATCAAGCCCTTCAACCTGGGCCAGGTCAAGCTGACCCTGGAGCGGGTGGTGCGCGAGCACCGCCTGCTGCGCGAGAATCTGCGTCTGGCCGAGCGGGTGCGCAACCAGGAGAAAATCGAGAGCCTCAACCGCGAGCTGTCGCGCCGCATCCACCAGCAGAACACCATCCACCAGATCTCCGAGGCCGTGGATCGGCTCCAGACCTCCGAGGACATCTACCAGGGCATGACCGACCTGGCCGCCAAGCTCCTGGAGGTGAACCGGGCCGCGGTGCTGCTCCTGGACCGGTCCACCAACCATCTGCTGGTTATCGCCGAGCACGGCTTCCCCCCGCGGGTGGTGGGCCGGGCGGCGGGCCGCCTGGGCAGCGGCGTTCCCGGCAAGGTGGCGGCCGAGGGGGAACCCATGCTGGGTCGGCCCGGCGTCGACGCCATGCTGGAGTCGGTGCTGCCCTGCCAGGGAGCCTACCTCTGCCTGCCCATCAAGATCCGGGGGGAGGTCTTCGGCGTGATGCTGGTGGCCGACAAGATCGACGACCGTCCCATCCGGGGCGAGGACATTTTTCTGCTGCGCTTCCTGCTGGACAAGGCCGGGCTTTCCATCGAAAACATCGCGCTCTACGAATCCATGGTCAGCAACCTGCACTCCACCCTGGGCGCGCTGGTCAACGCCATGGAGGCCAAAGACCCCTACACCCGCCAGCATAGCCGCCGAGTCACCAACCTGAGCGTGCTCAGCGCCCAGACCATGGGCCTGGACATGGGGCAGATCGAGGCCCTGCGTTTCGCGGCCTATCTCCACGACATCGGCAAGATCGGGGTCAAGGACAACGTGCTGCTCAAGGCCAGCTCCCTAAGCGAGGACGAGTACACCCAGATCAAACAGCACCCGGTGATCGGCGAGACCATCATCCAGGCCATGGACCTGTCCTCCCAGGAGCGGGCCATCATCCGTCACCACCACGAGCATTGGAACGGCAGCGGATATCCCGACGGCCTGGCTGGCGAGAGCATTCCCCTCCTGGCCCGGGTGGTGGCGGTCTCCGACGCCTTCGACGCCATGACCACCGACCGCCCCTACCGCAAAGCCAAAAGCCAGGGCGCGGCGGTGCAGGAATTGATGCGTTTCGCCGGCACCCAGTTCGACCCCGAGGTGGTGCGGGCCTTTGTCGAGATGTTGGCCCGCTATCAGCCGGCGGCCTTGGAGACCAGAGAACAACGCCCCTAGCGCCGTTCGCGGGGCCGAAAGGGAGAATCCGATGAGCGAAACCGCGCCCAGCGAAAGGGAATTCTTCCGCGCCAAGGCCAGCTTGCGGGTTTTTTACGGTCCGGAGAGCCTGGCCGGTCGCCAGGCCATGGCCATGGATGGCGAGATGTGGTCCAACCAGACCCGGCTGGAGGCGGCCGCCCGGCAGGTCATGGAGGAGGCCGGGGTGGACGAGGCCCACCGGCCCCTGCTCAGCGTGCTGCGCTGGATGGACTTCAAGCTGGACCTGATCCTGCACCATCTGCGCCTGCGCGAGCAGCAGACCCACTTCCCCTATCAGGCCACCACCACCGATGTCTCCGGGTCCGGCATCGGGGTGGACAGCAATCAGGGAGTGACGGTGGGGCAGCAGGTGCTGCTGGCCCTCTACCTGCCGGAGAACCCTTCCCGGCCGGTCTATGCCGTGGCCGAGGTGGTGCGGGTGGCCGACCAGCAATACGGGGCCAAGGCCGCCTTCCGCTTTCTGGAGATCGCCGAGGGCGACCGAGAACGGGTGATCCGTTTCGGGTTCGACCAACAACGCCGTCTTCTGGCCCAGCGCATGACCGAGGGCGAGGCGTGACCGGGTCCGGGGAATTGTCGCCCGAGGTGGTGCAGGCCCTGTTGCAGCGCGAACGCCTGGCCCTGGTGGGACGCCTGCTCCGAGGCGTGGTCCACAATCTTTCCGGGGCCTTGCAGATGGTCCGCCTGCCGGTGGACCTGCTGGAGATGCGCCTGTCCCAGGGCCATAGCGACGACCTTCCCGCCCGCCTGACCACCATCCAAAATGGCTTTGGCCGGGTGGGGCAAGAGCTGGACCTCCTGGCCAGCAAAGCCGCCCAGCTGGGAGCCACCGAGCCGGAGCTGTTGAACCTGGCCGCCGTGGCGCGCGAACAATTGGCCTTTTGGAAGGCCGACAGCTATTTCAAGCACCAGGTGACCCTGACCGGCAACCTGGATGAGCCAGGCCCCCTGGTCCGGGCCAGCCTGGCCGACCTGGCCCTGGCCTTCAACGCCCTGGTGGCCAACGCGGTGGAGGCCCTGGCCCAGGCCAAGGCCGGCGGCCTGCGCGTCACCGCCGGGGTGTTCGCGGGCAGGCCCGGCCTGGCGGTGAGCGATGACGCGCCGGGACCGGCGCCGACCCTGATCCCACGCCTTTGCCAGGCCTTCACCAGCGACAAGCAGCCGCCCCACGACGGCCTGGGCCTGTTCCTGGCCCGCGAGGCGCTCCGGCCCTGGGGCGGCGACATCAGTTTCGTTTCCCAGCCGGAGAAGACCTTCCTGCTGCTGTTGCCGCCGGTCTGATCCCGGATCGCCGCCGCCGGCGGCTGAACGCTCTTTCCACGCATCGTTCCGGCCATGGCCCAGGAGGGGACCTCCGCCGCACAACGCAACCAAGGTCGCCTGATGTCCCAAGACGTATTCACCGGATTGGAAGCCCAGTTGGGCAGCCCCTCACCCAGCCAGCGCCAGGAGGCGGCCGAGCAGTTGGGTCGCCTGGGGGCGCGGCAGGCCATTCCGGCCCTGGTGGATCTGCTGGCCGACCCCGACCCGGAGGTGTGCCAATCGGCGGCCAAGGCCCTGGCGGCCCTGGGGGGGCGCGAGGTGGCCGCCCGCCTGGTGCCGCTGCTCAGCGTGGAGCAGGTGGGGCTGCGCAACGCGGCCATCAACCTGTTGCGCCAGGTGGGGCAACACGCCCCCGACCTGCTCCTGGGTTTGCTGGATGAAGACCAGGCCGACCTCCGGCTTTTCGCCGTCGACCTGCTGGGCCAGGTCCAGGTGTCCGGCGCGGCCCGCGCCCTGATCCGAGCCCTGGAGGACCCGGAGCCCAACGTGCGCGCGGCCGCCGCCACCAGCCTGGGCAAGCGCCGCGAGCACCTGGCCCTACCGGCCCTGATCAAGGCCCTGGACGACCAGGACTGGGTCTGCTTCGCGGCGGTGGAGGCCCTGGCCGCCATCGGCGATCCGGCCGCGGTGGAGCCCCTGATCCAAACCCTGGCCCGAGCCAACGAGTTTCTGCAAGCTTGCATCGCCGAGGCCCTGGGGGTGCTGGCCGATCAGCGGGCCCTGCCGGCCCTGGTGGCGGCCTTGCGCCGGGCCCAGGGTCCCCTCGTGAGCTTGTTGGCCGGCGCCATGCTGCGCCTGGCTCCAGAGCGGGAGGACATGGCCGACCTGGACGAGGACCTGCGCGAGAAGGTCCTGCTGGGCCTGGTGGATGGTCTCAAGGATCCATCGCCGGCCGTGCGCGCCGAAAGCCTGAAGGGGCTGGCTCGCCTGGGCGACGCCGGGGCGGTCTACGCGGTGCTGGAGGCGGCCCGCGACAATCGCGACCCTGACTTGGTTCCGGTCATGTGCGACACCCTGGTCGCCATCGGCGCCTGGCAGCCGCTCTTGGCCGCGGCCCAGGACCCCGACCCCCGGGTGGCGGAGCTGGCGGTGATGGTGCTGGATCGCCTGGATCCGGTCGCCTCCCAGGCGGCCCTGCTCAAGGCCCTGGCCCATCCCCAACCTCAGGTCCGGGGCCGCGCGGCCATGGTCCTGGGCCACCGGGGTGACCACGGGGTGGCCGCGGCCCTGACCGGGCTTTTGACCGATCCCGACCCGCAGGTCTGCCAACAGGCCCTCAACGCCCTGGGCCGTTGCGGGGGCAGCGAGTCGGCCGAACCGGTGGCGGCCCTGTTGGATCACCCCGAAATGGAACTGGCCGAGCAGGCCCTGCAGGTGCTGCTGGGCCTGGATCCCCAGGTGGTGGAGCCCCTTTTGATGACTGGCCTGGGCGAGATCGACCCCCGCAAGCGCCTACTCTGCCTCAAGGGGCTGGGCCAACTAGACCCCCAACGCCACTGGCCCCGACTGGCCGCGATGTTGGGCGACGAGGACACCGCGGTGCGGGTGGCGGCGGTGGAGGCCCTGACCCGCATCCCCGATCCGGCGATCTGGGAAAGACTGGCCCGGGTCCTGGAGGACCCCTCTCCCGCGCCCCGCCTGGCCCTGGTCAAGGGGTTGGCCGGCCAGGATTCACCCCAGGCCCGGAGCCTCCTGCGCCTGGTGGTGGAAGATCCCGAACTGCAGGTGCGCCTGGAGGCGGTCTCCTGTCTGGGGCGGTTCCGCGACCGTGAGGCCGCCCCCAGTCTGGTGGCCCTCCTGGCCAGCGGACCCAACCGCCAGCGCATCGCCGCCGCCCGGGCCTTGGGTGCCCTGCGGGCCGAGGAGGCCAACGACGCCCTCCTGGAACTGCTGGCCGATTCCGACCACCAGGTGCGAGCGGCCGCGGTCAAGGCCCTGCAGCAGATCGCCGGCGGATGGGAGTGATCGGCCAGGTTGGCTTAGGGGTTGCCAAATCCGCCTTCAGGCAGCATCATTGTTACCCGTGACACAACGCAACTCTTACCGGGCTCCGCCCACTGGCCCTGGTCGATGCCCAAGGGAATCCACATCTTGTTGGTCGATGACTCCCCGACGATCCTCAACCTCCTGGGTTTGGTTCTCCGGCAGCTCGGCCATGAGGTCACCACCGCCCGCGACGGTCTGGAGGCCCTGGAAAAGGCTTCGCGCCAGCCCGTTGACTTGATCATCACCGACCTCAACATGCCCCGCATGGATGGTCTGGCCTTCGTCGCCAAGTGGCGGGCCAGCGAAGCCGGACGGCGCACCCCCATCATCATGCTCTCCACCGAGGCTCAGCCCCACGACCGCAAGGCGGCCCTGAACCAGGGTGCGGACCTGTACCTGGTCAAGCCGGTGTCCACCAGCGACCTGGCCAAGGCGGTGGCATCGCTGCTATCATGAAATAGCGATCCTCAATCCGGCGTCCTGGGCCAGCCAACGCCGGAGGATGGCCGGAAGCGGTGCGTCTGACGGCCATCCGGCCTCGCCGTCGACCGAACCACAACCAGAGACGCTCCAGGGTGGCCGGGCCCGGGCTGGCGAAAAAAGGCGATAGCGATGGCGAAGCTTGCCCCGGGCTGTATCCGTCGATGGCGAGGGCCCCTGACCGCCCTGATTCTGGGCCTGGCGGCCGCGCCCACGCTGGCCTGGGCCTCCCTGCCCGCTCCCTCCCCGCCCTTTTTTTTCGCTCCGGATCCGACCTGGATGCTGGCCGGCCTGGCCGGAGCCTTTTGGCTTGGCCTCCAGGAAGGCCAGGACCTGGAGCAGCTCTGGCGCATCATCCAGATCAGTCGCAACAAGCTCAAGGCCATCTTCGACGCCATCGGCGACCCCATCTGCTCGCTCACGTCCCAACTGCGGGTGGAGTCGGTCAACCTGGCCCTGGCCCGCCGCGCCGGCCGCCACCCCCGCGAACTGGTGGGGCTGACCGGCAACCAGCTCCTGGCCTTGACCAAGGTGCCCGAACGCCTGCACCCGGAGGTGATTGACCTGGCCTTGCAAGTGTTTGCATCCAACCTCCCCCGACAGCGCCTGTTCGAGATTCCCGGCGAGGACGGTCCACTGTTCTTCGACGTGATCCTGACCCCGGTGCCGGGCGAGGACGGCGCGGCCTCCCTGGTCATCTTCCAGGTGCGCGACGTGACCGCCCTGAAGCGCATGGAGCAGACCATCCGGGAATACAGCCAATCCCTGGAGGAGATGGTGGCTCGGCGCACCGCCGACCTGATGACCGCCCAGGAGGAGCTGCGCCGCGACCGGCGGCTCCTGGCCGAGGCCAACGCCGAACTGCGCCGCCTGGAGACCCTGCGCCACGACCTGACCAACATGGTGGTGCACGACATGAAGGGCCCCCTGGCCGAGGTGATGGGCAACCTGGAGATGCTGGGTCGCGAACCCCTGAGCCCGCCCCAGCGGGAGGCCCTGGACCTGGCCACCATGGGGGCCGACGACCTGCTGCGCATGATCATGAACCTTTTGGACATCGACCGCCTGGAAGAGGGCCGCCTGAGCGTGCGCCCTCGACCCACCGCCATCGCCGCCCTGGCCCAGGGGGTGCTGGATCGCTTTCAGACCATGCTGCGCCTAAAGGAAATGGGGGTGGAGATCGCGGCGGAGGCGAGCTTGCGCCTGGACCTGGACCCGGACCTGATGCGCCGGGTTTTGCAGAACCTGTTGACCAACGCCCTGAACCACACCCCCGAGGGCGGGCGCATCGTGCTGGGGGCGCGTCCGGCAGGGGACGAAATGGGCGGCGGGGGCCTGATTTGGGTGGCCGACAACGGCCGCGGCATCCCGGAACACCTCCAGGGGCGCATCTTCCAGAAGTTCGTCCAGGGCCACCCGGCCCCAGGCCCCCGCACCAGCACCGGCCTGGGGCTGACCTTCTGCAAGATGGCGGTGGAGGCCCACGGCGGCCGGATCTGGTTCGAGAGCAGCGGCGATCGCGGAACCACCTTTTATATCTGGCTGCCGGAGTCGGATCCGGAGCGGTGGGACAAGATCTAGCGCCGGGGCAGGGCCCGGGGAAGTGGTTGGGGCGGGGAATCCCGCGCGGCCGCTTCCGCGTCCCTCCCGTCCCGGCCCCGGCCCAGCACCATGGCCTTCAACTCACCAGCCAAACTTGACATTTGCCGGGCCCGCTCCTGCAACCCCCGGCTGAGGTCGGCGCTTTCCTGGGCCTGGCCGGCGTTGGCCTGCACCGCGTTGTCCAGGCTGGCCACCGCCCGGGTCACCTGGTCGGTGCCGGTGGCCTGCTCCTGGGCGGCGTCGGCCAATCCCTGGACCAACCCGGCCATCTCCTGGTTGTGCCTGGCCGCCTCCTGGAAGGTCTCGCCGGTGCGCCGCACCAGCTCCACCCCGCGGTTGATCTCCGCCTGGGATTGCGCCAACAGGCCCTGGGTGTCCCCCGCGGCCTGGGCCGCGCGCTGGGCCAGGGTGCGCACCTCCCCGGCCACCACCGCGAAACCAGCCCCGGCCTCTCCCGCCCGGGCCGCCTCCACCGCCGCGTTCAGGGCCAGCAGATTGGTCTGGAAAGCGATCTCGTCGATGGCACGCACAATGCGGGCGGTCTGGTCGCCGGTGGACTTGATCCGTTCCATGGCCTCCACCGCCTGGTTCATCATTTCCTCGGCCTGGGTCAGGGCAGTCTCCGCCAGTTGGCGGGAATCAGAGACCTGGCGGGTGCGCTCGGCGTTGTTTCGGCCTTGGCCCGCGATCTGCTCCAGGGCGGCCGAGGCCTGCTCCAGGTCCGCCGCCTGCCGGCTGGCCTGGCTGGCCAGGTCGTGGCTGCATCCTCCCAGTTGCCGGGCGGCCTGGTCCACGGCCTGGGCGGTGTCGCCCAGGTCCGCCGCCATGCGGCGTAGGGCCCTGGCGATGGCGCCGGCGGTGACTAGGCTCACCCCCGTCAGCAGCAGCACCAGGAGCCCGGCCGCGCCCCAGCCCAGCCAGATTTCGCGCCAGGCCCGGGCCAGAACCTGGCTCTGGTCCAGGGGCAAAACCATCACCGCCGCCACCCGGTCCTGGTAGTCCTTGAGACCGGCCAGGTAGACCAACAGGTCGCGTCCCTCCCGGCGCAACCGCAGCCACTCCGGCCGGCCGTGCTCCAGCACCCGTTTCAGGCTTGGCTCTCCCTCCGCACCCAAGGCCAAGTCCACCGTCTTGGCCCAGGACTCGAAACCACCCTTGCCATCCGGGGCCATCACCGCCAGATCGAACCCCTGCTGGCTCTTGATCTCTCGCAGCAGGGCGTCGTCCAGGGCCGCGCCGAACTCCACGCTGCCCAGGTGCCGGCCGCCGTCGGCCACCGGGGCCACCCCCCGGATCCCGGCCCCGCCCACCC
>JAIWNN010000054.1 GCA_020216805.1 Desulfarculus sp.
ATGGCTAAGATGCACCAGACTCCTATGTTAGACGAGTTAGAGAAGGGTCCTTGGCCTTCGTTCGTTACTGACATAAAGCGGATGGCTGCTGCTGGTAAGGACGCTTGCGCTGACTTATTAGGTCAGTTAGAGTTATCGTACAAGGAGAAGGAGGGTCACTGGAAGCACGGTGGTATAGTTGGTGTTTTAGGTTACGGTGGTGGTGTTATAGGTCGGTACTCGGACGTTCCTGAGTTATTCCCTGGTGTTGAGCACTTCCACACTGTTCGGGTTAACCAGCCTGCTGCTAAGTTCTACAAGACTTCGGAGTTACGGAAGGTTATGGACATATGGAACCGGCGGGGTTCGGGTATGTTAAACTTACACGGTTCGACTGGTGACATGATATTATTAGGTGCTTTCACTGACCAGTTAGAGCCTATATTCGCTGAGTTAACTGCTAACGGTTGGGACTTAGGTGGTTCGGGTTCGGCTTTACGGACTCCTTCGTGCTGCGTTGGTAAGGGTCGGTGCGAGTTCGCTTGCATACACACTGAGGACATATGCTACGACTTAACTGTTTCGTACCAGGACGAGTTACACCGGCCTGCTTGGCCTTACAAGTTCAAGTTCAAGATAGACGGTTGCCCTAACTGCTGCGTTGCTTCGTTAGCTCGGTCGGACTGCGCTATAATAGGTACTTGGCAGGACGACATACGGATAGACCAGGCTGCTGTTGCTGAGTACGCTGCTGGTAAGTTCCCTGCTCAGGGTGGTGGTCACGGTTTAGACGTTAAGTTAGACATACAGAAGGACGTTGTTGACTTATGCCCTACTCAGTGCATGTCGTACGACGGTAAGAAGTTATCGATAAACAACAAGGAGTGCACTCGGTGCATGCACTGCATAAACTTAATGCCTCGGGCTTTACGGCCTGGTACTGAGACTGGTGCTTCGATATTAGTTGGTGCTAAGGCTCCTATATTAGACGGTGCTCAGATGGGTTCGGTTATAATACCTTTCATGCCTATGGAGGCTCCTTACGACGAGTTCAAGGAGTTCGTTGAGAAGATGTGGGAGTGGTGGGACGAGAACGGTAAGAACCGGGAGCGGATAGGTGAGACTATACAGCGGTTAGGTTTATACTCGTTCTTACAGGCTGTTGAGGTTGAGCCTGACCCTCGGCAGGTTAAGGAGCCTCGGTCGAACCCTTACATATTCTACAAGGAGGACGAGGTTCCTGGTGGTTTCGAGCGGGACATAGCTGACTACCGGAAGCGGCACGCTCGG
>JAIWNN010000055.1 GCA_020216805.1 Desulfarculus sp.
ATGGCTGACCGGTTAACTGACATAGGTCCTCCTAAGTACGACTTAATGTGGCCTCCTATAGTTAAGGAGAACTTCGGTCGGTGGTTATACCACGAGATAATAGAGCCTGGTGTTTTATTACACGTTTCGGAGACTGGTGCTAAGTTATGGTCGGTTCGGGCTGCTGGTACTCGGTTAATGACTACTATGCAGGTTGAGGACATATGCAAGTTAGCTGACGAGTTCTGCGGTGGTTACTTACGGTTCACTACTCGGAACAACATAGAGTTCTTAGTTACTGACGAGTCGAAGTTAGAGCCTTTAAAGAAGGCTTTAGCTGCTAACGGTACTTTACCTATAGGTGGTACTGGTGCTTCGGTTACTAACATAGTTCACACTCAGGGTTGGGTTCACTGCCACACTCCTGCTATAGACGCTTCGGGTGTTGTTAAGGCTGTTATGGACGACTTATTCGAGTACTTCGGTTCGCACAAGTTACCTGCTCAGGTTCGGATATCGTTAGCTTGCTGCTTAAACATGTGCGGTGCTGTTCACTGCTCGGACATAGCTATATTAGGTGTTCACCGGAAGCCTCCTGTTATAGAGCACACTCACGTTGACAAGATGTGCGAGATACCTACTACTATAGCTGCTTGCCCTACTGCTGCTATAAAGCCTGCTAAGGTTGACGAGTACAAGTCGGTTGCTGTTAACGCTGACCGGTGCATGTTCTGCGGTAACTGCTACACTATGTGCCCTGCTATGCCTTTAGCTGACGCTGACGGTGACGGTATAGCTTTATGGGTTGGTGGTAAGGTTTCGAACGCTAAGTCGATGCCTAAGTTCTCGAAGTTAGCTGTTCCTTTCATACCTAACGAGCCTCCTCGGTGGCCTACTACTGTTAAGACTATACGGAAGATGATAGAGGTTTACGCTGCTGACGCTAACCGGTACGAGCGGATAGGTGAGTGGGCTGAGCGGATAGGTTGGGAGCGGTTCTTCGAGAAGACTGGTTTAGAGTTCTCGCACCACCACATAGACGACTACCGGTTCGCTGCTACTACTTGGCGGACTTCGACTCAGTTCAAGTGG
>JAIWNN010000056.1 GCA_020216805.1 Desulfarculus sp.
CCAGGACCGCCGAGAGGCTGCCCCCGGCCGCGCCGGCGTTGGTGGCCACCGCCCCGCCCAGGCTGGCGGGGATGCCCGCCGCCCACTCCAGGCCGGCCAGGCCCCGGCGGGCGGCCAGCTTGACCAGGGCCGGCAGGTGGGCCCCGGCCCCGGCCTGCAGTCCGTCGTCCAACACCTTGATCCGGGCCAAATCGCCCTTGAGCGACATGAGCACCCCGGCGAAGCCGGCGTCGGCCACCAGCAGGTTGGAACCGCGGCCCAGCACCCGGCAAGCCACCCCGTGACGGGCCGCCTCCCGCCGCACCCAGGCCGTCTCGGCCGCGCTGTGCACCCGGCACAGGCACCAGGCCGGACCGCCCACCCCCCAGGTGGTGCGGGGGGCCAAGGGGACCGCGAACCGGGCGCGATCGCCCAGGTGTTGGCGCAGGGCGTCCATCAGCTCAGCGCTCACCTTCCGGCTCCCGGGCCACCAGATCTTCGCCCAGGCGCCAGACGTCGCCGGCGCCCATGGTGAACAGCACGTCGTCGGCCACGAGCATCCCGGCCAGGCGCTCTCTCGCCGCCCCGGCCAAACCCAGATACTCCACCCGGCGGTGGCCATGGGCGCGGATGGCCTCGGCCAGGCGCTCGGCGGTCACCGCCGGATCGGCCGGCTCCCCGGCGGCGTAGATGTCCAACACCAGGAGCTCGTCGGCTCCGTAGAAGGCGGTGGCGAACTCCTCGAACAGATCCTTGGTCCGGGTGTGGCGGTGGGGCTGGAAGGCCACCACCAGCCGATTGTGGGGGAAGGCGGCCCGGGCCGCCTCCAGGGTGGCCTTGATTTCGGTGGGGTGGTGGGCGTAGTCGTCCATCACCCGCGCCCCGGACGCGGTGCGCCCCTTGAACTCGAAGCGCCGCTTGACTCCGCCGAACCCGGCGCAGGCGCTGAGCGCGGTTGGCAAATCCACCCCCACCTCCACCGCCGCGGCGATGGCCCCCAGGGCGTTCTGCACGTAGTGGCGACCGGGTAGCGGCAGGCGCACCCGGCCCTGGAACTCGCCGCGCAGGTAGAAGTCGAAGCTGGATTCCAGGCCCTGGTGGCTGATCTCCCGGGCCTGGTAGTCGGCCTGGGCGGTGATGCCGTAAGTGATGGTCCTTTTGCGCAGCTGGGGGATCAAACCGGCCAGGCGGGCGTCGTCCAGGCAGATCACCGCCGCCCCGTAGAAGGGCACCTTGTTCATGAAGCGCACGAAAGCCTCGTCCAGGGCCTCGTCGCTGCCATAGAAGTCCATGTGCTCGCGGTCGACGTTGGTGACCACCACCACCACTGGCGAGAGGATGTTGAACGAGCCGTCGCTCTCGTCGGCCTCGGCCACCAGGAAGTCGCCCTTGCCCAGCCAGGCGTTGGTCCCCAGGGCTCCCAGGCGGCCGCCCACCACCACCGTGGGATCCAGTCCGCCGGCGGCCAGCAGATGGGCCAGCATGCTGGTGGTGCTGGTCTTGCCGTGGGCCCCGGCCACCGCCAGGCCGTACTTCAGGCGCATCAGCTCGGCCAGCATCTCGGCCCGGGGGATGACCGGGATCAGGGCCTCGCGGGCGGCGATCACCTCGGGGTTGTCGGCCTTGACCGCGCTGCTGATCACCACCACGTCCGCGCCGGCCACCTGCTGGCCCCGATGTCCCTCATAGACCGTGGCCCCCATGGCGGCCAGGCGGCGGGTGGCCTCGCTGGTCTTCAAGTCGCTGCCGCTGACCCGGTGGCCCAGATTGACCAGAAGCTCGGCGATTCCGCTCATGCCGATGCCGCCGATGCCCACGAAATGGATGTGACGATGCTTCTGGTACATCAGGCCGCCTCCCGCATCAGATCCAGGCAGGCGCGGGCGATGGCCTGGGCCGCCTCGGGCCGGCCCAGGGCCAGGGAGCGGGTCTCCATCGCGGCCCGGCGCTGGGGGTCGTCCATCAGTCCGGCGATGAGCCCGGCCACCTTCTCCCCGCTCAACTCGTGGTCGGGCACGAGCAGGGCCGCGCCGGCCTTTTCCAGGGAGCGGGCGTTTCGGGTCTGGTGGTCGCCGGCGGCGTGGGGATAGGGCACGCAGATCGCCACCCGGCCGACGGCGGTCAGCTCGGTGAGCGTGCCGGCCCCGGCCCGGCAGATGACCAGATGGGCCAGGGCGTAAAGCCGGCCCATCTCGCCGAAGAAGGCCCGGACCTCGGCCGCGAAGCCCTGCTGGGCATAGGCCGCGGTCACCGCCGCCAGGTCGGCCGCCCCGGTCTGGTGAACGAAACGCAAGCGGTCCCGACGCCCGGCCAGCAGCGGCAGGGCCGCCAGCAGGGCCTGGTTCAGGCTGTGGGCCCCCTGGGAGCCGCCCAGAACCAGCACCCGGAATTCATGGTTCGGGTCGGGGCGCTGGTCGGCGCAGACCCGAGCCAACTCCAGCAGGTCCGGCCGCACCGGATTACCGGTCAACTCGGACCGGCCGGCCGGGAAATGACCCATGGCCTCGGGGAAGCTGACAAAGCATTTGCGAGCCAGACGCGACAGCGCCCGGTTGGTCAGCCCGGGCAGGGCATTCTGCTCCTGCACCACCAGAGGAACCCCCAGCAGCCAGGCCGTCAGGCCCAATGGGAAGGCGGCGTAGCCGCCCACGGCCAGGACCAGGGACGGCCGCTTTTGGCGGATGATGCGGGCCGCGGCCAGGCAGGCCGCCGGCAGGGAGGTCAGCGCCTTGACCCGGTCCAGGATCCCCCGGCCACGCAGGGCCCGGGCGGGAATCGGCAACAGCTCCAGGCCGGCCCGGGCCAGGACCTCGCTTTCCAGGGCCTTGCCGGTGTTGACGAAGGCCAGGCCCAGATCCGGACGCAGCCCCCGCAGGGCCTGGGCCACGGCCAGGCCGGGAAAGAGATGGCCCCCGGTGCCGCCGCCGGCGATGAGCACCATGGCGCTCATGACCGCCTCCCGGAGCCGGCCGCCACCGACAACAGCACCCCCACGCAGGAAAGGTTGACCAACAGGGCCGAGCCGCCGTAGCTGATAAAGGGCAGGGTCAGACCCTTGGTGGGCAACAGGCCCATCACCACTCCGGCGTTGACGAAAGCCTGGAGCCCGATGATCAGGGTGCAGCCCAGGGCCAAGAGCGATCCGAAACGGTCGCGGGCCAGCACCGCCACCCGCAGACCCCGCCAGATCAGAAGCATGAACAAGGCCAGCACCACCAGGATGCCCCCCAGGCCCAGCTCCTCGCCCAACACCGAGAGGATGAAGTCGGTGTGGGGCTCGGGCAGGTAGAAAAGCTTCTGCATCGAGCCGCCCAGGCCCACCCCACTCAAGCCCCCGGAACCCAGGGCCATGAAGCTGTGGATGATCTGGAAGCCGCTGTCGGCCGGGTCGGCCCAGGGGTCCAGGAAGGCCAGGAAGCGCTCGCGGCGATAGCTGACCCTAAAGACCAGCAAGTAGAGCGCCGGCAACGACATCACCACCAGGGATACCAGGTAGCCGACCCGGGTTCCGGCCACGAAGAGCATGATCATGGTCAGGGCCATCAGGGTCAGGCTCATGCCCAGGTCGGGCTCGGCCAAGATCGGCAGCACCAGACCGAGGGCCAGGCCCAGGCAGGGCAGGAAGACCCGGAGCAGGCTTTTGGCCTCGGCCTGGCGTTTGGCCAGGAAGTCGGCCAGGAAGAGCACCAGGGCCAGTTTGGCCAGCTCGGCCGGCTGCAGAGAGAAGAATCCCAGACGCAGCCAGCGCGCCGCCCCACCGGCGCGGTGCCCCACTCCGGGGATCAGCACCAACACCAGGGCCGCGAAGACCGCGATGATCAGCGGCCAGCTGTAGACGCGCAGGCCGTCCACGTCGCGGGTGGCCAAAAAAACCATCAGGATCAGGCCCGCCGCCAGGTGGATCGCCTGGTGCTTGACGAAATAAGCCGCGTCCAGGTAGCGCTTCTCGGCGATGGCGCTGCTGCTGGAGAAGACCATCACCAGGCCGATGCCCACCAGGGTCAGGGCGGCCAGCAAGAGCCAGGGGTCGCCCAGGCGCGAGGTGTAGGCCGCGCCGCCCTCCGGCGGGGCCGCGTAGCGGTATGGCGAGGCCATCTCAGCCACGGGTCGCCTCCGCGCGCACCAGGGTCTGGAAGTGATCGCCCCGCTGGGCGTAGCCGGTGTAGGCGTCGAAGCTGGCGCAACCGGGGGAGAGCAGCACCACCTGCCCCGGGGCGGCCGTGGCCCGGGCCCGGGCCACGGCGGCGGCCAGGTCGGGCGCGATCTCCGCCGGCGCCAGGCCGCGCACCTGCTGATGGATGGCCGGGCCGGCCTCACCAAAGCACAGGATCCGGACCACCTTGCCTCGCGCCTGGGGGGCCAGGTCGGCGAAGCGTCCGTCCTTGTCCCGCCCGCCCAACAGCAGCACCACCGGACGGTCGATGGCGGTGAGCGCCGCCTGCACCGCGCCCACGTTGGTGCCCTTGCTGTCGTCGTAGTAGTCCACGCCGTCGATGCTGGCCACGTATTGCAGGCGGTGGTCCAGACCCCGGAATCCGTCGATGACCCGCTGGATGACGGACGGGGCCACCCCGCAGGCCTTGGCCACCAGGGCGGCGGCCAAGAGGTTCAGGCGGTTGAAGCCGCCCACCAGGCGGCTGTTGGCCGCGCTCAGGCGCACCTGCCCGCCGTCGCCGATGTCGCAGACCAAATCGTCGCCTTCCAGCCAGCCCCCGGGGTGGGGCTGGCGGTCGGCGGCGTAGGCCCAGATCCGGGCCGGAGCCAGGTAGAAACGGCGGGCCACCTCCCTATCGGAGAAGCAGAGGATGGCCAGGTCGTCGTGGCGCTGGTTGGCGAAGAGCCGGAACTTGCTGGCGGCGTAGTCGTCGAAGCTGGCGTAGCGGTCCAGGTGGTCGGGGGTGATGTTCAGGATCACCCCCACCCGGGGCCGGAGTTGGGCCATGGTGTCGGTCTGGAAGCTGCTGACCTCCAGCACCGCCCAGTCGATCTCCTGGCGGCCGGCCACCAGCTCGCAAAGCGGGGTGCCCAGGTTGCCGCCGGCGAAGACCCGCATCCCGGCGGCGGTCAGGATCTCGGCCACCAGGGTGGTGACGGTGGTCTTGCCGTTGCTGCCGGTGATCATCACCGCCGGCGCCTTGAGAAAACGATAGCCCAACTCCAATTCGCCGATCACCTCCGCGCCCCGGGCCGCCGCCTGGGCGACCTCGGGCAGGCGGTGGTCCACCCCCGGAGAGAGCACGATCAGCTCGGCCCAGGCGAAGTCCTCGGGGCGATGGCCGCCCAGGCTCAGGCTCACGCCCTGGTCGCGCAGCTCATCGGTGCCGGCGATGTCCGGAGATTGGTCGGTGGCCCGCACCAAGGCGCCATGGCCCAGGCACAGCCGGCAGACCGCCCGACCGCTCTTGCCCAGCCCCACCACCAGGACTTTCTTGTGGCGCAGATTCACCGCGATCCTACCTCAGCTTCAGAGTGGAGAAGGCCAACAGCGCCAGGATCACCGCGATGATCCAGAAGCGCACGATGACCTTGGGTTCGGCCCAGCCCTTGAGCTCGAAATGGTGATGCAGGGGAGCCATGCGGAAGATGCGCCTGCCGTGGGTCATCTTGAAGAAGCCCACCTGCATGATCACGCTCACCGCCTCCACCACGAAGATGCCGCCCACCAGCACCAGCAGGATCTCGTGCTTGGTGGCCAGGGCCACGCAGCCCAGGGCGCCGCCCAGGGCCAGGGAGCCGGTGTCGCCCATGAAGACCTGGGCGGGGTAGCTGTTGTACCAGAGGAAGCCCATCACCGCGCCGACCATGGCCCCGCAGAAGACCGCCAGTTCGCCCACCCCCACCACGTGGAAGATTTGGAGATAGGCCGCCGTCTTGGCGTTGCCGGCCAGGTAGGCCAGGATCAGGTAGGCGCTGGCGGCCACCAGGAAGGGGCCGGCGGCCAGGCCGTCCAGGCCATCGGTCAGGTTGACCGCGTTGCTGGCACCCACCAGAATGAAGACCGCCAGGGGAATGTAGCCCCAGCCCAGGTCCGGGGTGACGAACTTGAGGAAGGGCACCGCCAACTGGGTGTTGTAGCCCGGATGCAGATAGAGGGCCAAGGCCCCGGCGCAGCCCACCACCACCTGGGCCAGGAGCTTCTGGCGGGCGCTGAGGCCGCCTTCGTTGCGTTTGGCGACCTTCTTCAGATAATCGTCGGTGAAACCGATGGCCCCGTAGGCCAGGGTCACCAACAGGGCCAGCCAGAGATAGAAGTTGGTCAGGTCGCCCCAGAGCAGGGAGGAGACGGTGACCGAGAACAGGATCAAAAGGCCGCCCATGGTGGGGGTGCCGGCCTTGGCCAGGTGGCTCTTGGGCCCCAGCTCGCGGATGTGCTGGCCGATCTGGAGCTGGCGCAGCTGGCGGATCAGCCAAGGACCCAGCACCAGGGCGATGACCAGGGCGGTCAGGGTGGCCCAGATGGTGCGGAAGCTGATGTAGCGGAAGACGTTGAACCCGGCCAAGACGTCGCGCAGGGGGTAGAGCAGGTGATAGAGCATCAGGCCACCTCCCCCGTGGTCAGGGCCTTGACCACTCGCTCCATGCCCATGGAGCGCGAGCCCTTGACCAACACCACCTCGTCCTCCTCGAAAAGCTCCTGGGCCGCCTCGATCAGCTCCAGACGGTCGGCGAAGGCCAAGGCCGCCTCGGGCCGCAGGCCGCCCTCCCGCGCCCCGGCCGCCACCTCCTGGGCCTGCTGGCCCAGGGCCAGCACCAGCCGGCAGCCGGCCTCGGCCGCCTGGCGGCCGCAGAGGCGGTGCAACTGGGGCGAGGTCGGACCCAGCTCGAGCATGTCCCCCAGGATCAGGCCCATGGGTCGGCCCCCGGCCACGTCCTTCAGCGCCGCCAGGCCGGCGGCCAGGGAGGCGGGGTTGGCGTTGTAGGTGTCGTCCAGGACCCAGAAGCCGAAAAACCCGCGCTTTTGCTCCAGACGGCCCTTGACCGGGGCGAAGCTTTCCAGGCCCTCGCGGATGGTCGCGCCGTCCTGGCCCATCACCAGGGCCGCGGCGGCCGCCGCGCAGGCGTTCATCACGTTATGCCGGCCCGGGGCGGCCAGGCGCACCCGGATGGGATCCTCGGTCGGCAGCCAGAGGCTGAAGGCCAGGCGACCGCCCAGGGCGGAGACGTCGCCGCAGCGGACCATGGCCCGCTCATGGCCGCCGAAGGTGACCACCCGGCATGCCAGCTTGTCCGCCCAGGGGGCCAGCCAGGGGTCGTCCAGATTGACCAGGGCGGTGGCGGCCGGGTCCAGACCCCGGAAGAGCTCGGTCTTGGCCTGCGCGATGTTGGCCAACGAACCCAGCGGCCCCAGGTGGGCCGGGCCGACGTTGGTGATCAACCCCAGCTCGGGCGCGGCGATCTCGGTCAGGCGGGCGATTTCGCCCAGGGCGCTCATGCCCATCTCCACCACGCAGGCGGTGTGCTCCGGGCCCAGGCCCAGGAGGGTCAGGGGCAGGCCGATGAGGTTGTTGAGGTTGCCCTGGGTCTTGAGCACCCGGTGGCGCTGTTGCAGGATGGCGGCCAGCATCTCCTTGGTGCTGGTCTTGCCGTTGCTGCCGGTCAAACCGGCCACGATGGCGCTCTGCTCCCGCCGCCAGGCCCCGGCCAGGTCGCCCAGGGCGCGCAGGGTGTCCGGAACCCGCAGCAGGCAGGCCCCGGTCATCTCCGGCGGAGCCGCGTAGCCGGCCCGCACCAGGGCGGCGGCCGCTCCCTCGGCCAGGGCCTGGGGCACGAAGGCGTGGCCGTCGAAATTGGGCCCGGCCAGGGCCACGAAGAGCTGCCCCGGCGCGATGGTCCGCGAGTCGGTGCTCACCCCGGCCAGGGGCTCGGCCGGGGGCGGACCGCTGAGGGCCGCCCCGGTGGCCTGGCACACGAACTCGATGGTCAGACTAGCCACGCGACCTCTCCCGTGCGGCGCGCTTGGCCAACGCCAGGCCCGCCTGCTCGCGATCGTCGAAATGGCGCTTCTCGCCACCGATCACCTGGTAGTCCTCGTGGCCCTTGCCAGCGATGACCACCACGTCGCCCGCGCCGGCGGCCATGATCGCCCGCTCGATGGCTCGGCCCCGGTCCGGTTCGCGCACGAAGGCCGGGGGGTGCGCGTCGGTCAGGCGGTTGGCCAACCGGCTGCCGGCCTCCACCAGACCGGGCTGGATCATGTCCATGATGGCCTCGGGGTCCTCGGTGCGGGGATTGTCGCTGGTCAGCACCGCCAGGTCGGCCAACTCGCCCACCGCGCGGCCCATCAGGGGGCGCTTGCCGTGGTCGCGGTCGCCGCCGGCCCCGAAGACGCAGAACAGCCGCCCCGTGGTCAGGGGTTTGAGGGTGCCCAGGGCGTTGCGCAGGGCGTCGTCGCTGTGGGCGTAGTCCACGAAAACCGCCGGAGAGCCGGCGGCCGGGGACGGCACCCGCTCCAGGCGGCCGGGCACGCCGTTTAGATCGGCCAGACCCGAGCCCACGTCCGCGCCCTTCATCCCCAGGGCCAGGCCGGCCGCCGCCGCGCCCAGGAGGTTCTGGATGTTGTAGCGGCCCACCAGGGGGGTGGCGGCCAAAAAATCCCCGCCCGGCCACACCACCCGGCAAACCCCGCCGTCCAGACCCAGGATGATGTCCTCGGCCCGGACCATGGCCGGATGGTCCAGGGCGTAGGTCCACACCTCGATCCCCCGTTCGGCCGCCGCGCGGGCCAAATCTTCGCCCCGGGGGTCGTCCAGGCAGATCACCGCCTTGGGATGTTTGCCCATGGCGGCCGCCTCGGGCAGCAGACGGGTGAAGAGCAGGCGCTTGGCCTCGTAGTAGCTGGCCAGATCGCCATGATAATCCAGGTGGTCGCGGCTGAGGTTGGTGAAGACCCCTAAATCCAGGGCCACGCCGTCAGCCCGGTGTTGCACCAGGGCGTGGCTGGATATCTCCATCACCGCCTGGTCCACCCCCTTGCCCAGCATCTGAGAGAACAGGGCTTGCAGTTCCAGCGGCTCGGGGGTGGTCATGGCCGCCGGCCGGTCCACGTCGGCGAAGCGCACCCGCACCGTGCCGATCAGACCCACCGGGCCTCGCACCGCCAGCACCGACGCGATCAGGTGGCTGACCGTGGTCTTGCCGTTGGTGCCGGTCACTCCCACCGTGACCATGCTGCGGGTGGGCTCCCCGAACCAGCGCGCCGCCATCAGGGCCAGGGCCCGCCGGGCGTCGGGCACCACCACCTGGCAGATGTCGCCGACCCCGGACGCCACCCGCTCCACCAACAGGCAGGCGGCCCCGGCCTCCAGCGCGGCCGGGATGAAGTCGTGGCCATCGGCGCTGGCCCCGGGCAGGGCCGCGAAGAGCCCGCCGGCCGTCACCCGCCGGGAGTCGCAGGCCAGACCGCTGAGCTCCCCGGCCGGAGGCCGGCCCAGCAGCTGGTGGTCGGGCAGGACCGCGAGCAAGTTGTCGAGCTTCATCAAGCGCCTCCCTCGGCAGGGCTCATGTTTAGATGAATGCTGCCGCCTTGGGGCAGGGGCGCTCCAGGGGCCGGATCCTGGCTGGCGACGCGCCCCCATCCATTGAGCGTGAAGGGCAGGCGATGCTCCTGGGCCAGGCGCAGGACCTGGCGCAGACTGTGGCCCCGCAGGTCGGGCACCCGCCCGGCGGCCAGATCCGGGGTCGGGTCCTTGGGCGCGGGCGGGGCCATCCGGCCGGTGGCCGGGGTGTTGTGCTTGACCAGCAGGCTGCCCGGGACCGGGGGCTGGACCTCCATGGTCTCCAGGGCGGCCCGGGCGATGGTGGCCCAAGCCGGGCCGGCCACGATGCCGCCGTAGTGCTGACCCTTGGGGGTGTCGATCACCACCAGGATGGCGGCCTTGGGATCGTCGGCCGGCAGGAAGCCGGTGAAGATGGCCAGGTATTCGCTCTGGGAGTAGCCGCCCTTGGGATCCAGCTTCTGGGCGGTGCCGGTCTTGCCGGCCACGCTGTAGGGCTCCACCCGGGCCAGGGTGCCGGTGCCGCC
>JAIWNN010000057.1 GCA_020216805.1 Desulfarculus sp.
GGGCTGGGTGACGGTCTCCAGGATCTGGGTCAGGATGCGGGCCTCGTTCGCGCCCATCACCCGCCGCACCACCTGGGGCGTGGTCTCCTCCACCAGGTGGCCCGATTGGTCCACCACCGCCTTCACCGCGTGGGGCTTCATCAGCACCCCGCCGTTGGCGATGGCGGCCACGGCGCTGACCAATTGCAGGCCGGTGACGGCCACCCCCTGACCGAAGCAGATGTTGGCCATGTCCACCGGCCGCCAGGCGCTGGCCGGACGCAGGATGCCGTCGGCCTCGCCGGGCAGGTCCACCTGGGTCGGCGCGCCGAAGCCGAAGGCCCTGAAGGTGTCGTGCAGGACCTTGGCGCCCACCGCCTGACCCACCTTGGCCGCGCCGATGTTGGAGCTGACCTTGACGATCTCCGGCAGGGTCAGGTGGCCGTAGGAGTGGGTGTCGTGGATGACCCGGCCGCCGATACCCCATTCCCCCTGCTCGCAATAGAAGGTGCGGTCCAGGGGTATCTTGCCGCTGTTCAGGGCGGCGGCGGCCACGAACATCTTGAAGGTGGAGCCGGGTTCGAAGGCGTCGGTGATCAGCCGATTGCGGTAGGTCTCCTTGGGATAGTCGCCGAAGACGTTGGGATTGAAGACCGGATGGCTGGCGCAGGCCAGGATCTCGCCGGTCTGGGGGGCCAGCACGATGGCCATGCCGCCCTTGGCCCGGTGTTTGAACACCGCCGCGGCCAGGGCCTTCTCGGTCTGGTATTGCAGGCGGCGGTCCAGGGTCAGGATCAGGTGGTGGCCCTCGGGCAGATTGGTGAAGGCGGCCGGGGTCAGGTGGATGGTGCGTCCCAGGGCGTCGCGCAGGCTGGTGGAGAGCACCGCCGGCCCCTTGAGTTTGGCGTCGTAACGGGCCTCCACTCCCTCCAAGCCTTTGGCGTCCATGCCGGCGAAGCCCAGCAGGTGACAGGCCAGAGTGGTGTAGGGGTAGAAGCGGCGGGGCTCGGTCATCAGGCCCACTCCGCGCAGCTCCAGGGCCCGGACCGCCTCGGCCTGGTCGGGGCTGATCCGACGCTCGATCCAGACGAAGGGCCGCTCGCTCTTGAGCCGGGCCACCACCTGCTCCGGCGGCAGGTCCAGGGCCTTGGCCAACAGGCGGCCGGTCTGCTCGGGAGTCTTGATGGACAAGGGCCGGGCGTAGACGCTATCGGTGTCCAGACTCACCGCCAGCTCCTGCTGCTGACGGTCATAGATGATGCCGCGGCGGGGGATCACCTCCACCTTCTTGATGAACTCGCGCTGGGCCCGGGCGGCCAGCTCCTCGCCCTGCCACCATTGCAGATGGACCGCACGCCCGCCCAACACCACCGCCGCCAGGGCGAAGCCCCAGGCCACGATCATCAGGCGCAGGCGCAGCCAGCGGTGGGGGTCTCTGGGAGCACGGTGGTTCAAGGCAGGCTCCGCACCTGTTCGGTCTTGGGCGCGGCCAGGCCCAAGCGGGCCCCCTCGCGCTCCATCCGCTCCGGCGAGCGCAACACGCTCAGCTCCACCTTGAGCCGGCGCCCGGTCTCCATCAGCTCGCGCTGGGTCTCCAGGCCCCGGCTGATCTCGTATTGCAGGTTGAAGGCCCGCCAAGCGGTGTAGGCATAGAGCATGGCCGCGGTGGTCACCAGGACCAGAAGAATCACCAAGGCCCGCAAGTTGACCTCCACCTGACCCCGGCTCCAGGCCAGACGCCGGCTCGAAGCGCTGACACCTAGGTTCATGCCGCCTCCTCGGTGCGCTCGGCCGCCCGCAGCCGGGCGGAACGGGCGCGGGGATTGACCGCCAACTCCCCCGGTCCGGGACGCCGGGCCTTTTTGCCCAACAGCCGGAACAGCGGCCGCCGTCCACAGGCGCAGACCGCCAGGCGCGGGGGGCAGACGCAGGGATTGGCGTAGCCGGCCAGGGCCTGCTTGACCCTCCGGTCCTCCAGGGAGTGATAGCTGATCACCGCCAGGCGCCCCCCGGCCCGCAACAGGCCCGGGGCCTTGGCCAAAAACCGCTCCAGCTGGCCCAACTCGTCGTTGACCAGGATGCGCAGGGCCTGGAAGACCAAGGTGGCGGGATGGATGGCGCGCTGACACCGCACCTTGGCCGGGATGGCCTCCTCCACCAGGCGGGCCAGGCGGCCGGTGGTGGCGACGGGCTCCCGCTCCCGGGCGGCGATCAGGGTCCGGGCCACCCGCCGGGCCAGGGGCTCCTCGCCCAACTCCTTGAGCACCCGGGCCAATTCCTTCTCGTCCAGGCGGGCCAACAGCTCGGCCGCGGTTTCGCCCTGGCCGTCCATGCGCATGTCCAGGGGCGCGTCGTGGCGGAAGGCGAAACCCCGCCCGGCCTGGTCCAGCTGCATGGAGCTGACCCCCAGGTCGAGAACAAGGCCGTCGGCCCCCGCCCGGTCCAGGCGGGCCAGGTGGCGGTCCAGGTTGTCGAAGGTGTCGTGCACCAAGATCACCCGCTCTCCGAAAGGTTTCAGCCGTCGGGCGGCCAGGTCCAGCGCCTGGGCGTCGCGGTCCAGGCCCAGCAACCGTCCGTCGGGCGCGCTGGCCTCCAGGATGGCCTCGGCGTGGCCGCCGGCCCCCAGAGTGCCGTCGACATACAGACCGCCGGGCCGAGGCGCCAAGACCTCCAGCGTCTCGGCCAGGAGGACAGGCCGGTGGGGGTGCTCCATGGCCGGCGGTCGCCTAGAGGCCCAGCTCGGCCATGACGGAACTAAGGTCGCCGAAGTCCTGCCGGATGCGCTCGCGATCCTGGAGCCAGCGATCCTTGTCCCAGATCTCGAAGTTGCTTTGCATTCCCACCAGTTGGACTTGACCGGTCAGGCCGGCCGTCTCGCGCAGGCTGGAGGGAATGAGGATGCGCCCCTGGCGATCCAAGCTGTACTCGGTCCCGCTGCTGACGAAGTAGCGACGAAAGTCCTGCACCTTGGGGTTGAATTGCGAGAGCTTGGCAACTTTTTCGATCAGGGCGTTCCATTCTTCGATAGGATAAGCTACGAGGCATTTGTCCGAGGCGGTGACCACCAGGCGCTCGTCGCCCTTTTGGGCCAGGACTTCGCGGAAGCGGGCCGGTATCGCCAGCCGCCCCTTGGCGTCCAAGGTGTTGGTCACCCACCCGGTGAACACTGAGGCCCTCCAGCCCAGGTTCAAATCGCCACTTTTCCCCACTTTCACCCACCAGGACCCACTATAGGAGGGCCCTACGAAGCTGTCAATAAAATTCGCCAACTTATTGGATTTTTCCCCCCCGCGGCAGCCCCGCGCTGGCGAGCGCTCCCCACCCGCGGGAGGGGTTTTCGGCCGGTGGGAGGAGCGGCCGAGCGGGTTGCCCACCGTCAGTGGAAAAAAGCCAGGGCAGGGGCTGGGCGCAATCGCCCGCCCCCTCGGAGAAGGTGTTGATCATTGACCTTGGCTGCGCCGATGAGCAAAGGCGTTGACCTGCCCTTCCCACGGCTGATATCTTGGCTCCGCCATAGCCCGCAAGGGGGAGGAGGGAGGCTTTGCCGGTGATTCTAGGACGTTCCCAAATCGTCCTTTTGGTGGTAAGATTTAGGTAGACCTATCTTGCCGAGCCCTTGGCGACGGATTAAGCCACCGGCTGCCCCACAGCACGGCCTCGCCCCGGCCATCCCGCAAAAAAAAGCAGGAGGTCTGCAACATGAATGATCAGGACCTGATTCTGGGCTCACTGCTGGACGACCTGGCCGCCGAGGCCATGGTCCTGGAGCCCGGGGACCTGATGACCTACGGCGACATCCTCTCGCGCCTGGAACAGCTTCTGGTGGTGGCCGATGGACTGGGCGCCGGCCCCTTGACCCAGCTTCTGGGCGGTCTGAAGTCCATCATGGAGGGCCTGATCCTGGGCCAGATCCCGGACCAGGCCCAGGGCGTGGCCGGCCTGACCGAGGGCGTGGCCCTGGCCCAATCGCTCCTGCGCGGCGAATCCGGCGAGCACGAGTTGGGTCTCTATCTGGCCGCCCAGGGCCTGGCCGAGGGCGCCCCGGCCTCGGCCCCCGCCCCGCCCCCCGCCACCGACGAAGTGGCCGCCGCGACGATGGCCGAGACCGCGCCGGAAGCGTCTTCCGAGCCCGCCGCCCCGCCGGAGTCCAGCGAGGGCGAGACCTTCGCCGACGAGGACGAGGAACTGCTCATGGGCTTCGTCACCGAATCCCTGGAGCACCTGCAATCCATCGAGGTCAACATCCTGCTCTTGGAGGACACCCCCGACGACCAGGAGACCCTGGCCGCGGTCTTCCGCCCCTTCCACACCATCAAGGGCGTCAGCGGGTTCCTCAACCTCCAGGACATCAACCACCTCTCCCACGCCCTGGAGAACCTGCTGGACCAGGCCCGCAGCGGCCGCCTGGTGGTGGCCGGCGAGGCCATCGACGTGATCCTGGCCGGAGTGGATCAGTTGCGGCAGATGATCCTGGAGGCCCAAGCCGCCTTCCGGGAGAAGCGCCCGCGGCGGGCCTTCTCCACCAAGGCCCTGGAAGACCGCATCGAAGCGGTGTTGAGCGGCGAGGCCGTCGCGCCGGCCGCCCCCCCGCCCCCCCGCCTGGGCGAGGTGCTGGTGGAAAAGGGCCTGGTGGAGCCGGAGGCGGTGGAGGAGGCCCTGGCCGAGCAACGCGAACGCCCCGACAAACCGCTGGGGGAGATCCTGCTGAGCCAGGGCGCGGCGGGGCCATCCGAGGTGGCCGAGGGCCTCAAGGCCCAGCGCGCCATGGCCCAAGGCGCCCGTCAGGTGCAGGCCCAGGAAGTCAAGATCGACACCGTCAAGCTGGACAACCTGTTGGACATGGTGGGCGAGCTGGTCATCGCCCAGAGCATGGTGGCGGCCAATCCCAAGGTCCAGGCCATCAACGACCGCAAGCTTGCCGCCGACCTCTCCCAGCTGGCCCGCATCACCACCGAGCTGCAGAAGAGCACCATGGCCATGCGCATGGTGCCGATCAAGCAGACCTTCCAAAAAATGGTCCGGGTGGTGCGGGACACCGCCAAGAAACAGGGCAAGGCGGTGCGCCTGCTCCTGGAAGGCGAGACCACCGAGATCGACCGCAACATGGTCGAGAAGTTCTACGAGCCCCTGGTGCACATGGTGCGCAACTCGGTGGACCACGGCATCGAGTCGGTCGAGGAGCGCCTGGCCGCCGGCAAGCCCGAGGAGGGCACCGTGACCCTGGCCGCCTACCACAAAGGCGGCAACGTCTGCATCGAGATCCGCGACGACGGCAAGGGTCTGAACCGACAGAAGATCGTGGCCAAGGCCATCGAGCGGGGCCTGATCAGCGGCGACGAGGGGCTCTCCGACGAGGAGGCCTTTCACCTGATCTTCGAGCCCGGCTTCTCCACCGCCGAGGTGATCACCGACATCAGCGGCCGCGGCGTGGGCATGGACGTGGTCAAGCGCACCATGGAGGAGCTGCGGGGCAAGATCGAGATCCGCTCCCTGGAAGGCCAGGGCACCACCTTCACCATCGCCCTGCCGCTCACCCTGGCCATCATCGACGGCATGGTGGTGGAGGCCGCCGGCGAGCGCTTCATCCTGCCCACGGTGGCGGTGGTGGAGTCGCTGCGACCCCGCCGCGAGGAGTACAGCACCGTCCAGGGCCGGGGCGAGATGATCATGATCCGCGGCAACCTGCTGCCGCTGATCCGCCTGCACGAGGTGGTGAACGACGGCCACGAGCGCCCCGAGCCCTGGGACACCCTGGTGGTGGTGGTGGAACACCACGGCCAACGGCGCTGCCTGCTGGTGGACCGCCTCATCGGCCGCCAGGAGGTGGTCATCAAATCCCTGGGCGAGAGTCTCAAAGACGTCAAGGTGGTGGCCGGCGGGGCCATCATGGGCGACGGCCGGGTGGGCTTGATCCTGGACGTGGAAGGGGTCTTCAAGGCCCACGAGAACCGCCGGGCCTGACGCCTCCACGACCGGGCCAACGTCTTACGGCAAAGCGATGGATGGCAACATGGAGACCAAAGACGCCAACCAGGTGGAACCCCGGGAGCAGAACCGCCAACTGGGCGGCAAGTACCTCACCTTCCAACTGGGCGAGGAACAGTTCGGCCTGGAAATCCTAAAGGTCCGCGAAATCATAGGCGTTTTGGACGTGACCAAGGTCCCCCAGACCGCGGCTTTCGTGCGGGGGGTGATCAACCTGCGCGGCAAGGTGATCCCGGTGATGGACCTGCGCCTGCGCTTCGGCCTGCCCTGGCGCGAGGATGACGAGCGCACCTGCACCATCGTGGTGGAGGTGGGCGAGGCCGACGGCCATCGTCGCCTGATGGGCATCGTGGTCGACCAAGTGCGGGAAGTGGTCAGCGTGCGCGACGACGACGTGGAAAACACCCCCAGCTTCGGGGTGGAGTTGGACACCGCCTACATCCTGGGCATGGCCAAGCTGGAGGGGGGGGTGAAAATTCTCCTGGACATCGATCGGGTGGTGGCCGACAGCCAACTGGTGATAGGCTAGGACCACGGACATGGTCCGACCACGTCCAGGACAGGGGACAGGCGACGGTGCCAACGGCGCGCCCTTCCCGGGCGCGCTGGATTGCGGCCTGGGCGGCGGCTTCCAGCTCACCGAGGCCCAATTCTCCAAGCTGGCCAGCCTGGTCTACCGGCTCTGCGGCATCCACCTGGGCGAGGGTAAGCGTGAGCTGCTGCGGGCCCGGCTGGCCAAGCGTCTGCGCGCCACCGGGTGCCACGACGTGCAGCAATACATAGAACGCCTGGAGGGCGACCGCAGCGGCCACGAATTGGTCTGCTTCCTGGACGTCATCACCACCAACAAGACCGACTTTTTCCGCGAGCCCAAGCACTTCGAGTTCCTGGTGGACGAGATTCTGCCTCGGCTGGACAAGCTTTGCCATGGCAACGAACCCCTGCGCATCTGGTCGGCGGCCTGCTCCACCGGCGAGGAGCCCTACACCCTGGCCATGGTGCTGATGGAGCACCGCCCCCTGTGGGAGCGGCGGGGGGCCGGCATCCTGGCCTCGGACCTGTCCACCAAGGTGCTGGAGCAGGCCCAAAACGGTGTCTACGCCCAAGACCGGGTGGCGGACATCCCCCGCCCCCTCTTGACCAAGTATTTCCAGCGCGGCACCAACCGCTGGGCTGGCTATGTCCGGGTCCGGCCGGAGCTGCGCAAGATGATCCAGTACCGTCGCCTCAACCTGATGGACAACTTCGACTTCGACAAGCCCTTTCACGTCATCTTTTGCCGCAACGTTATGATATATTTCGATAAACCCACCCAGGAGCGCCTGGTGGAGAAGTTCCGCGCCTGCCTGGTCCCGGGCGGCTACCTGATGGTGGGGCATTCGGAAAGCCTGACCGGCATTCACCACCGCCTGGCCTTCGCCCGGCCGGCGGTTTATCGTCGCCAGGATTGAGTCCGGTCGGCCCCCGCGCCCGCGGCGGCCCCGGCAAGGGAGAGGACACATGGCCCTGGTCTCTGGACGCCCCATCCGCGTAGTCATCGTCGACGATTCGGCCGTGGTTAGACAGGTGCTCAGCAAGGCCCTGGCCAATCAACCCGACATCGAGGTGGTGGGAACCGCCACCGACCCCTACGTGGCTCGGGACAAGATCGTCCAACTGGAGCCGGACGTCATCACCCTGGACATCGAAATGCCGCGCATGGACGGCCTGACCTTCCTGCGCAAACTGATGCAGCATCGACCCATGCCGGTGATCATCCTCTCCTCCCTGACCCAGAAGGGCGGACGCCTGGCCCTGGAGGCCATCGAGGCCGGGGCGGTGGAGGTGCTCTCCAAGCCCGGCGGTTCCTTCAGCGTGGGGGAGATGGCCGAGCAGTTGGCCGAAAAGATCCGGGCCGCGGCCAAGGCCCGCCCCATGGTCCGCCCGGTCGGGGAAACCACCACCGCCATGGTGGCCGCGCCCATCACCTCGGTGGACCTGACCCACAAGATCGTGGCCATCGGAGCCAGCACCGGCGGCACCGAGGCCATCAAGCAGGTGCTGGGCCGCCTGCCGGCCACCGTCCCAGGCATCGTGGTGGTGCAGCACATGCCCCCGCGCTTCACCACCGCCTTCGCCGGCCGCCTGGACGGCCTCTGTCCCTTCGAGGTCAAGGAGGCCGAGGACGGCGACAGCGTCTATCCCGGCCGCTGCCTCATCGCCCCCGGAAACTTCCACATGATGCTGCGCCGCTCCGGGGCCCGCTACTACGTGGAGGTCAAGACCGGGCCCATGGTCCATCACCAACGCCCGGCGGTGGACGTGCTCTTCCGCTCGGTGGCCAAGGCCGCGGGCAAGAACGCCATGGGCGTGATCCTCACCGGCATGGGCGCGGACGGGGCCGAGGGTCTGTTGCAGATGCGCCAGGCCGGGGCCCACACCGTGGGCCAGGACGAGGCCTCCTGCGTGGTCTATGGCATGCCCAAGGCCGCCTTCGAACTGGGGGCGGTGGCCAAGGTGATGTCCCTGAACGACATCGCCGGCGAGATCATGCGCGTGGTCTCCACCAACTAGCCCACGGCTCCCCCCTGGCCGCGGACCCCGGGGCCGCGCCGTTTCCCCGCGAGGGGGTCCTGGCCTTTGGCCGATCCGATGGTTAGCCTTGGTATGAAGACATGAACCGCGTCATCCCCGGCGGTTGATCGCCGGCAGGGGCGGGGTTGAGCCATGCGGGGCGGTAACGGACCCGGACCGGCGCGAGGAGGCAACGCCATGGCAGCCGCGATCATCGACCTGATCACCGGGCGCCCACTACCCGACAGCGAGGACGAACCGGTGCGCCAGGCGGCCGAGGCCAA
The DNA here is from genome assembly GCA_020216805.1 of Desulfarculus sp. Taxonomy (GTDB): domain Bacteria; phylum Desulfobacterota; class Desulfarculia; order Desulfarculales; family Desulfarculaceae; genus JACRDC01. The sequence goes on from JAIWNN010000057.1 coordinate 8,802, forward strand.
GCTCCTGGAGCTGGGTTATCGGCCCGAGCAGGTGGCGGTGGATCATTGCCGCCAGGTGGAAACCGACCAGGGGCCGCTGCCGGTCAGGGCCGACCTGCTGGTCAGCCTGGAGGGCCGACCGGCGCTGTTGATCCGCTGCGCCCGGGGCTCCCTGGTCAGCCGCGAACGCGAGGCGGTGGCCGCCGCCCGGCTGGTGGCCGACCCCTGGCCCCCTTTGAGCGCGGTCTACAACGGCGAGTCCGGGGAGTTGCTGGATACCGCCGAGGGCAAGGTGTTGGCCGAAGGCGGGGACGCCCTGCCCGGACCGGAGACCCTGGCCGAACTCCTGGCCCGGCGCACCCCCCGGGGGGCCACCGAGCGCGAAACGGTGCAGGCCGCGCGCATCTACCGCGCCTATGGCTTCATCTCCTGCCCGGGGCAGTGCTCGGTCTAGGACCGGCGGGGGGCGCCCGCTCCGACGCGGGGCGGACGGAGGAAGCCCTCCTGGAACCTACTTATAGATCACCAGCTTCTGGTCGACCTTGATCGCCTCGCCCTGCTTCAGGTCGTTCCAGCGCATGATGTCCTTCATGGAGACGTCGTAGCGCTGAGCCACCGTGAACAAGGTGTCCCCCCGGCGCACGGTGTAGATCTGTTTGCTCTTGCGGGCCTCGTCGCCGTCCTCGGCGACCGGGGCCTTGGCCGCGGGCTTGGGTTCGGGCTTGGGCGGGGCGGGCTTGGCCTCCGGCTTGGGTTCGGGCTTGGAGGCCGGACGGACCGGGGCCTCCTCAACCTGCTGGGCCGCCGGGGCCCGGGGCGCCGGACGGGCGCCCAGGCCGTCCAGGCGCTCCTGCAGGGCCTGGACCTTGACGTTGAGCTCGGTGAGCTTGGTGATGGCCCCGGCCCGGCCCCGCACCGCCTCCAGCTCTTTTTCCAGGGTGACCAGGCGCAGCATCAGGCTGGAGACGTCCTTCTCCAGCTTGGCCACCCGCTCGGCGGTGCCTCCCATCACCACATCCGGGCTGGGCAGGGGGCCGGGCACCGGCTCGGGGGTCGAAACCAGGCCGAAGATGGCCACCGCCAGGGCGATCACCGCCACCGCCAGGCCCAGGCCGGCCAACAGGCGACCGCCCGAGCCGCCGGTGGAGGAGCTGGGGCGATAGGGGATCGTCGGCGAGGGTCCGGGCCGCCCGCCGCCCAGGCCGGGTTCGGGCGGTTCG
>JAIWNN010000058.1 GCA_020216805.1 Desulfarculus sp.
GGACGGATGTCGAAACGGGGGCCCATCCCGTCCAGGTTGCTGGCCATGTCCATGCTCCAGACGGCGGCCGTGGAGGCCGCGCGGGGGGGTTCCATCGGTCCGGGGTGGTCCCGGTCCTCGTTGCGCTGCCTAAAAGGTATAGCACTCCGGGCCTTCGCGCTCAAGGCGGGGCTATTGCTGGCCCACGAAGTCCGGCCGGAAGGCCCGGCGCGGCAGGCGGCGGGCGGCCCGGATTTCCTCCAGCAACCGGTCTCGGTGCCGGGGCAGAGCGCCGGCCAAGTCGAGGTAATTGGTGTAGTGGTCGCTGGCCAACTCCAGGGGGCCATCCAGCCCGGCGATGAGCTCCGCAGTCTCGTCCAGGATCTGGTGGGGGGTGCAGAGGCGGAAGCGTCCCTTGCGGATTTGGTGCAGCAACAGGGTGCCGACCTTGGGTACCAGGGTGCGCAGGCGGATGGTCGGCGCGCCAGCCTGGTTGATGGCGTTGACCACCTGGGCGGTGGCCCGGGCGTGGTCCAGGGAATCATCCGGGCCCGCCAACCCCAAGATGATATATAGATTCAGCTCCAGGCCGGCCTCCAAGGCCATCCGCCCCGCCGCCACCTGTTCGGCGCCGTGGCAGCCTTTCTTGACCCGGGCCAAGGTGGGGTCGTGGCCGGATTCCAGTCCCAGGTGCAGACGGACCAGCCCGGCCGCCCGGAGCCGGGCCAGGCCCTCCCGGCCGTGGCCCAGGATGGACCGCACCGAGGCGTAGGTGGTGATGCGCTCCAGGCGGGGAAAACGCTCTCCCGCCGCCCGGCAGACCGCCTCCAGTTGCTCGGTGGGCATGGCCAGGCTGTCGCCGGCGGGCAGGAAGATGGTCCGCACCCCTGGCCCCAACCGTTCCCGCGCCTGGTCCAGGTCGGCCACGATCTCGGCCACCGGACGCACCGCGAAGCGCGGCCCGCGCTTGTAGACCATGCAGAACGAGCACTTGTTGTGGGGGCAGCCGACGGTGGCCTGCACCAGCAGGCTCCAGGCTTCGGAGGGCGGGCGGTAGATGGGGCCGAGAAAGCGCATGGCCAAGGCTTACCCCCGGTCGGGCGGCCGGTCAAGACCAGGGCAGACAACATCTTGACCAGCATGATAAAATGGTAACCGTTCTGCCCCAAGGAGCAGCTTCATGGATCAGCGCGGCCAGGAAATCCTGGCCCGGGCCTTGGCGCGGGATCAGCTGCCCAGCCTCTCGGCCATCGCCCTGCGCCTGGTGCAAATGGCTTCGGACGAGGAGGTCTCGGCCCCGGAGCTGGCCCGGCTCATCACCCAGGACCCTGGCTTGGCCGCCCGCCTGCTGCGGATGGCCAACAGCCCGGCCTTCCGCCGTGGCGGCCAGGAGATCACCAGCCTGGACCGGGCGGTGGTGCTGCTGGGCCTGCGCGAGGTCCGGATCATGGCGCTGTCCATCAGCCTGCGCGACACCCTGCCCACCAAGGGCAAGGGCTTGGATTATCGAATCTTCTGGCGGGCATCTCTCTATCGCGCCCTGCTCTCGCGGGCCATCGCCAACCGCCTGGCCCTGCCCCAGCCCGAAGAGGCCTTCGTGGCTGGCCTGCTCTTGGAGACCGGCCTGCCCATCCTGTTGCGGGCGCTCAAGCCCGAGGAGATGGAGGGTTTCCCGGGCCTGGGAGCCTCCCTGCGCGCGCAACTGACCTGGGAGCGCCATCGCCTGGGCCTGGACCACCGTCAGGTGGGGGCCGAGGTGATGCGGCGCTGGGGTCTGCCCCAAGCCCTGGTGGCCTGCCAGGGGGTGTTGCAGGAGTCCTCGCGCGACCAAGCCCCGCTGCTCAAGGAGGTCACCGACTTCGCCCGTCAGGCGGCCGAGGCCTTCCTGCTGCCCGAGAAGCTGCTCACCGACGTGCACCAGACCGCCTGGCGCTATTTCGGCCTGGACGACGAGACCGTCAACCAGCTCCTGACCGAGGCCCTGTTGGCTGCGGGCGAGGCCGCCGCCGCCCTGGAGGTGGACCTGGATCCGGAGGCCGACCTGCTGGCGGTGGTGGAAAAGGCCAACCAGGCCCTGGCGGGGTTGACCAGCCGTCTGGACGAGGGGTTGCAAAACTATCTCCCGTCGGCGGGCGGGCCGGCCCCGGCCAGCGCCGCGCCGGGGCAGGGGGACCAGCTGCGCCGGGCCCAGGACGAGGCGGTGGCCCACACCCTGGACGCGGTGGCCCACGAGATTCGCAACCCTTTGATGAGCGTGGGAGGCTTCGCCCGACGCCTGGCCGCCCAGGCCGCCGCCGGCGAGAAGGTCCAGCGCTACGCCCAGGCCATCCTGGCCGAGGCCGCCCGCCTGGATCAGGCCCTGGAGCAGATCAACCGCATGCTCTCGCCCTACCAGCCCCGTCCCCGCAAGCTGGACCTGGCCCAGATCCTGGCCCGCCTGGCAGACGACGGCCAGGGGGTCCTGGTCAACCTGCCCGAGGGGCCGCTGTTGATCTGGGCCGACCCCCAGGGCCTGGAGGCGGCCCTGGGCCATCTGCTGGCCTACGGCCGCCATCTGCTGGCGGACCAGGGCGCCACCCCCAGCCTGCGCCTGAGCCTGATGGCCGACGCCCAGGGGGTGCGGCTGATCTGCCAGGGCAAGGGGGCGCCGCCGGCCAGCCAAGGCGACGCCATGGCCCGCCGGGCCTTTGGCCCCGAGTTGGCTCTGGCCCAGGCCCGGCGCATCGCCGCCGCCCATGGCGGCGAGGTGGAGGTGGGCCCGGACCCCCAGGGAGACGGCTTCGTTCTGACCCTGCGCCTGCCCACCGTCGCGACCCAGGCCGCCTGAGAGCTAGTAAACCCCGGCTACGCCCGGCTTGCCGAAATGGGTGCGCTTCTGGCATAATTAAAGCCGTTGGACACACCATGACCCGGAGGAGCGACATGGCCGGCGAACCCGCCAAGAAGGAAGAGATCTCCAACCTCGCCGAGCGCGTGGCCGGAAAGTTCCTTACCTTCGACCTGGCCGAGGAGGAATACGGACTGGAAATCCTGCGCGTGCGGGAGATCATCGGCATGATGGCCATCACCCCGGTGCCGCGCACCCCGGATTTCGTCCGCGGCGTGATCAACCTGCGCGGCAAGGTGATCCCGGTCATCGACCTGCGGCTCAAGTTCGGCCTGCCCTACAAAGAGCCCGACGAGCGCACCTGCGTGATCGTGGTGGAGGTGATGAGCGACGGCCGCACGGTCCAGATGGGCATCGTGGTGGACCGGGTCAACGAGGTGGTCGACGTCAAGCCCGGCGAGGTGGAGCCCACCCCCAGCTTCGGCGTGGCCCTGGACACCGCCTTCATCCTGGGCATGGCCAAGGTGCAGGGCAAGGTCAAGATCCTGCTGGACATCGACCGGGTGCTCACCACCAGCGAGGTCGCGGCCCTCAGCTCCTTCTAATCCGCCTCCACCGCCTCCGCCAACCGACCCGACCCGCTCCCCCCCGGGGGGCGGGTCGGTTGTTTCTCCCCGTGGCGGGGCGTGGCCGGGGCTAGAAAGCCTTGTCGATGGCCTGCTGCAGGGCGTTGAAATCCACCGTCAATTCCTGGATGAAGGTCAGGCGGCCCTCGCGGTCCAGGACCAGGACGCCCGGGGTGGCGATGATGTCGTAGGCGTCGGCGAAGGGCACCGAGTCCTGGGGGCCCACGTCCATCAGCAAGGGGCCGGGCAGCTTGTGCTCGGCGGCGTAGGAGCGCACCACCGGGGCCATGGCCTGGCCGTCGGTGTTGATCAGCAGCATGATGAAGGGATTGCCCTCCAGGCGCTTGGCCAGGGCCAGAAAGTGGGGCATCTCTTTCTGACAGTGGGGGCAGGAGACCGACCAGTAGACGATCAGCGCCACCTTGCCCTTGGTCAGCGCCTTGAGGTCCTTGGGGGCGCCATCGAGATCGGGCAGGGTCAGGGGCGGCAAGGCCAGGCCGGGCTTGACCAGGGCGGCGGCGGGCAGGGTCGGAGCCAGAAGGCACAGGGCCAGCAAGACCAGGATCAGGCGGCGGATGCGTGGCATGCCAAAAAACCTCGCGCGGTGTGAGTGCCGGTGACGGGGCCGACCCCCGGTCCAAGATTAGCACAGGCCCGGCCCCGCGGCCAGGGGCCGGCTGGGGATGTCAGTTGAGGGCCACCCGCCGGACCTCCAGGCCCACCGGAACGGCGTTGATCTGATTCTCGTAAAGATAACGTATGGTCACGCTCTCGACTCGATTCACCTTGCCGCCCAGGAACAGGCCGCTGAGGTAGCTCTGGGCCCTGAAGGTCTCTCCGCTGGGATCATGGACCAGCCAGGACTGGGCCACCGGGGCCGGGCCGTGGCGGGCGTTCAGGCTCACCGCCCGCTTGGTCAGGGCCCATTCGGCGGTGTCCACCCCGGCCTGGAGATTGAAGACATGGGGGATGCCCTGGTCGTCCAGGACGATGACCTGGGCCACGGTCTGGTTCTCCTGCACCTGGATTCCATTGGCCAGCAGGCTCACCACCATCACCCGGCTGACGTTGTTAAGCCAGGACGGGGCCTTGAGCACCAGCTCGGGGTTGTCCGGTCCCAGGTGGACCGGGGAGTGCAACAGGTCGGCCCGCGCCAACGCCAGGAGCTCGGCCCCCTCCGGCTCGATCTGGGGCCGGTTCATCAACAGCAGCGGGGCCAGGGCCACCAACAGGGCCAGGGCGCTGACCAGGGTGCCCAGCAGTCGACCTCCGGGTCCGGGCTCGGACCACTCCTGACGACCCAGCAAGGGCAGGGAGTAGGCCACCAGCAGGCCAGCGCAGATCACCAGGAAGGCCCCCAGGCCCACCGCCCGCAGCCAGGTGGCCTGTTCCAGGGACAGACCCACCTCCGGCCGCCACCAGGCCAGGGCCAGGGTGATGATCACCCCCAGCCCCCACCACAACAGCACCATCGCCCGCAACAGCCAATATAGGGGCAGGGAGTCGGTCGCCGCGGGCCCTCCGTCCGGAGGCAGGGGGCGCAGCAGCCGCGGTAGGCTCAGTCCCAGCAACAGGGGGGGAGGCAGGGCGAGCTGCCACAGGGGCGGCCAGGTCAGGGCCAGGGCCGGCCCCAGACCCAAGCCCAGGGCCAGGAAGGTCAGCCAGGCGTTGCGGGCCGGGACGCCATAGAGCCGCAACCCCAGGAAGACTCCGCCGCAGGTGATTCCCCATAGCACCGCCGCCCCGGCCACCCGGGCCAGAACGCCCGGGGACGGCCAAGGCGCCAACACCAAATCGGTACGGGCCCAGGGGGCCAGCAGCAGTCCGGCCAACGCCGCCACCCCAGCCAGGCAGGCGGCGACCCGCAGCCGCCCGGCCCGACCGCCGCCGTCCGAGGACAACGCCAGATCCATGGTCAGGCCGGTCAGGCGCAGGTTGACCGCGGCCAGGTAGGCCGCCCCCAGCCAGAGCTTATAGTTGCCCAGCTCCCGGCCGCAGAGCAGAAGGGCCAGGAAAATCATCCCCAGGGCGAAGGCCCCCCGGCGGCAGGCCCGGGACCGGGCCGACTCCGGCCTCCGCCAGGCGGCGGGGATCAGGCCGGCCAGGTCCACCAGGGCCGGCAGGGCCAGGAGCACCAGCCAGGCCAGGGCGAACCAGACCTCCTCCCGCCCCAGGCGGGGCAGTTGGGTCCAGGGCCAGACCCCCCAGACCAGGCCGGCCAGGGTCAGGCCCAGCCCGGCCTCCAGAACCTCGCCCCAACGGCTCGCCGCGCGCTCAGTCGACATAGCCCGCCTCGCGATACACGGCCAGGGTTTCCGTGGCGGTGCGCCGCCAGGAGAAGCCGGCGGCCTGCCGGAGCCCCCGCGCCCGCAGGTCCGCCGCCAGCTCCGGCCGCGCGGTCAGTTCCATAAGCGCCTGGCCCAGGCCCTGGGCGTCGCCCGGCTCCACCAACAGCCCGGCCGATCCCACCACCTCGGGCACCGCCCCGGCCCGGGCCGCCACCACCGGCGCGCCGCAGGCCATGGCCTCCAGGGGCGGCAGGCCGAACCCTTCGTAAAGGCTGGGGAAAACAAAGGCCGCGCATGCGCCGAACAGGGCCGGCAGGTCGGCGTCGGGCACATAGCCCAGCTCCCGCACCCGGTCGGTGAGACCCAGGCGGACGATCTCGGCCCGCAGCAAGGGGTATTGACGGTCATCGGCGATGCGCCCCACCAGGGCCAGGGAGTGGGGCCGGCCCGCCTGGGCCAGGGCCGCCAACGCCTCCAGGAGCACCGTCAAGCCCTTGCGCTGGTCGATGCCGCCCAGGTAGAGGAAGAACCTCCCCGCCTCCAGGCCCCAACGGGCCAGCACCGCCGCCCGGGCCGCGGGGTCGTCAACCGGGGCCAGGCCGGGGTCGGCCGCCTCGGGGATCACCCGGATGGCCTCCGGGGCCAGACCGTAGAGCTCGGCCAGATCGCGCCGGGTGCATTCGCTGACCGCGATCAGGCCGGCGGCCGCGAACAGGCAGCGGGTCTCCAGCCAGCGCTCCAGACCAAAGCGCGCCCCGCTGCGTTTGCCCCGGTAGAGGGCCGCCATCTTCTGGGCGATGAGGTCGTGGACGGTGAGGACCGTCCGGGGGCCGGGGCGGGAGGGGGCGTCCAGGTGGCAGAGGAAATGGGTCACCCGCCCGCCCCGCCAGCCCGCCAGCAGCCAGAGCGGAGCCAGGAGGTGGTAGCTGACCAGCTTCTTGCCCACCGGGAAGACGCCGGGCAGAAACGGCAACCGCCGCCGGGGGATGGCGGCGGGCAGCTCGGGGTCGGGCAGGTTGGCCTGGACCAGGAAGGTCACCCGCCCCGGGTCCACCAGCTCCAGCATCGCCCGGAGCAGGTTCTTGGCGTAACGGCCGATGCCCCGCTGGGCATGGGCCTTGAACCCCGGCTGCAGGGGCCGGGCGTCCAGGATCAGCCCGCTCACCGGCCGGCCTCCGGGGGCAGATCCAGGCCCATCCGCTCCACCAGGGCCCGGCGCAGGTCGGCCGCCACCACCGCCGGCCGGAAGCGCTCCAGCCGGGCCCGGCCGGCGGCGGCCAGCTCCCGCCGCAGACTGGCGTCGGTCAGCACCCGGGCGGCCAGCTCGGCCACCAGGATGGGATCCTTGTGGGGCAGCAGCACCCCGCCCGAGCCCAGGGTGCCGGTGACCCCGGTGCTGTCATAGGCCAGGATGGGCAGGCCGAAATGCATGGACTCCACCAGGGGCACGCAGAAACCCTCGTGCTCGCTGAGGCAGAGATAGACCCCGGCCGCGCGGTAGTAGGCCATCATCTGGGCGAAGCTGGTGTGGCCGGCGAAGTGCACCCCCTCCACCCCCAGCTCCCGGATCAGCTGGCGCAGGCCGGCGGCGTAGGCGGCCCAGCCGCCCTCCCCGCCCACCAACAACAACCTCGCCCCCGGGACCAGACGGCCCAGCCAGTAGTGGGCCTTGATCAGGTCCTCGATCTTCTTGTTGGGCGCGATGCGCCCCACGTGCAGCACCGCCGGCTGGCCGTGGAAGCGGTCCAGCACCGCCTGGTCGGGCGGGGTCTCCAGGACGCCCAGGTCCAGCAGGATCGGGACTTCCTCCACCGCCGGGCAGCCGGCCGCCGTCAGCTCGGCGCAGTTGAAGGCGCTGCAACCCAGGCCCAGCTCCATCGCCGGGGCCAAGCGGGCCAACTGCTCGCGGCCCAGGCGGCAGCGGGCGGCCGAGGCCGGGTTGATGCCTTCCAGGAAATGGGCCGGGGTGATGTTGTGGTAGCGCATGATCTTGCGCCCGGGCAGGTCCGGCAGGCGCTCGGCCAGCTCGTGGCCGATGGAAAAGTGGAAGATGACCAGGTCGTCGGGGGCCACTTCCTGCTCGAAGTCGGCCAGGCCCCGGGCCTTGCCCCGCAGGCGCGGGTCCTGGTTGACGGCGTAGATCTCCGACTCCAGGCCCCAGGCGCGCAGGAGCTTCTGATAGGCCTGGACCTCGTTGCCGATGGCGTCGCCAAAGGCGAAGTCGGCCAGGAGCTGGTGCACCGCCGGGCGGCCGCCTTTGCGGGCCGGGCGGCGGGTGGGGGTCTGCCAGTCGCTCTTGGGCGCGGGGGTGGGCTCGGCCGCCAGGCGCTGGAGCAGATCAAGGTAGCGCTGGGTGACCTGGGGCCAGGCGAAGTTTTCCAGGACATAGGCCTTGCCCGCCGCCGCCATCCGGCCGCGCAGCTCGGGTCGGGACAGCAGCAGGTCCAGGCATTCGGCGAAGCGGGGGTAGTCGGCGAAGTGCAGGCCGCCGCCGCTCTGCTCCACGTGGTCCCTGGTCACCGCGCAGCCGGAGTGGACCATCACCGGGACGCCGGCCAACCAGGACTCCATGATCACGATGGAGAAGCTCTCCATCAGCGAGGGCTGGATCAAGACGTCGGCCGCGGCGTAGGCGTCGTACTTGTCCTGCAGGGGCACGAAGCCCAGGTCGGTCACGTGGACCTCGCCGCCGGGGGGGATGGGAGCCTTGAGGTTGCCGATCAACAGCAGTTTCAGGCCCTCGGGGCCACGCCCCTCCTGCTTGTAGCGCAGGAAGTATTGAATGAGCAGCGGCACGTTCTTGCCGGCGTCCTTGCGCCCGGCGTAGAGCAAAAACGGCCCCGGTTGGTCGTATTTTTGGCGGAAGCGCGCGGGGTCGCAGCTCCAGTCGGTGTCGATGCCCTCGCCCAGCAGGAGGGGTTCGGTGCGGCCCAGGTCGAAGAGCGATTCGGCCAGCCGGCGCTCGGCCGGCACGTGGAAGACGATGGCCCGGGCGCTCTCGAAGGCCCGGCGCACCGCCCCCAGGCGGGCGTAGCCCTCGTCGTGCAGGCAGGGGATGATGACGCTCTTCTCGGGGTGGATCAGCGGTCCCAGCACCGAGGGGGTGAAGAGATAGGGGATGAAGAAATATGGCCCCTCCTCGGGGTGGCGGGCGATGTGCTCGAAAAGCCCCGGGCTGTAGACCATGTGGCGCAAAAAGTCGCGCTCCTCGGCCTCGGAGAGGGGATCGCCGGCCATCACCCGGGCGTTGAGGGCGTTGAAGCGGGCGCCGTCGCGGGGGGCGGTGGCGTAGCGGATCACCGGCAGGCCGGCTTCCATGGCCCGGCCCTCGGGATAGGCCTGCACGTCCCAGTCGGTGCCCAGCCCGCCCAGGCAGGTGGTCAACACCTGCACTTGCACCCCCGCCGCCGCCAGATTCTGGGCGGTGCGCCGGGCCTCGGCCTCGGCCCCGCCCGGCACCTGCTCGCCGAACCAGCTCACCACGAAGGTGGCCCGTAGTTTCTCGCCCTGGCTCATGCTGGCTTGCGCCCCACCACCGCGTAATCAAGGTGACTATAGAGCAGGTCGTTGAGCCGCTGCACGTTGCGGTTGAAGACGGCGTTGCTCCCGGCCTCCGGCCCCTCGATCCGCTCCAGGCGGAACTCCGGCGGCACCGGCGAGAGGTAGAGCACTTCGACCTGCTCCAGCCCGGCCCACTGCCACAGGAAGCGGGTGGCCTCGGGGTGGATCGGCTTGTTGTGGGTCAGGTCCAGGTAGAAGGCCCCGGCGAAGGTCAGCAGGCATTGGGGGTTGATGGTCTCGGCGATCAGGATCCCGCCCGGGGCCAGCTTGGCCGCGCAGAGGCTTATGAGCTCGGTGAGCTGGTCGGTGGTCAGGTGCTCGATGACCTGGGCCATCAGGATGCCGCCCAGGCTGGCCTCGGGCAGTCCGCGCAGGTATTCCAGGCCGTCGCCCTCGGCCACCTCCAGACCCATCTCCCGGCAGGCGGCCACCATGGCCGGGTTGACGTCCACCCCCCGGGCCGGGATGCCGGCCTGCCGGCAGGCCTCCAGGAACTCGCCCCGGCCGCAGCCCAGGTCCAGCACCGGGGTCTCGGGCCGGGCGGTGGCGCGGAAGTAGGGCAGGTAGACCCCCTGGCGGGCCATGATCTCCTCGCGGCTGCCGCGGTGCAGGTCCTCGAAGGCCAGGTAGGCCGAGCCCCGGCTGGCGACCCGGGCCTGGGCCACCGCGGCCACCGCCTCCGCGCCCACCACCCCGGCCTGGGCCTGGTCGGCCACGAT
>JAIWNN010000059.1 GCA_020216805.1 Desulfarculus sp.
GCGCTCCAGACGGGCCAGGAGGGCCTCGGTCTGGTTGCGGCCCTGGCCGGCCTCCCGCTCCAAGGCCCCCAGGCGGGATTGGTGGCCGGCGGCCAGCTCGCTCAGGCGGCGTTCCAGGTCGCGCAGGCGCTGGCCCTGGGCGCGGGCGATGTCCTCCAGGGCGTCCAAACGCTGGTCGCTCTGGGCCAGGCGGCGCAGGTTGTCCAGGTGGTGGGGTATCAAGGCGTTCATGGCCTTGACCAGTTCGTCGTTGAAACGCACCTGGCGGGCCAGCCAGACGCTCAGGGGGAAGCGGGTCAGCTTGTGGATGAGCTTTTTCAGCCCCAACACCAGGCGGCCCTTGATCCCGCCCCGGTGGGTGGTCACCCCCCACTCCAGGGTGTTCCAGAGCTGGTTCAGCTCCGCGCGCTGGGTCTCCAACTGGGCGGCGGCCATGTCCTGCACCGCCTGGTCAAATTCCAGCGCCGCGGCCTCCACCTTGCGGATCTCGGCCGGGTCGTAGAAACCTTGGGCCTTTTTCTCCTGGACGTTGCGCTCCACCTCGGCCAGGAGCGCGGCCACGTCCAGCTTGGGGGCTGGATTTTGCATCAGGCCTCCCGCCGCGGGGCCAGCGACCAGCGGTGGGGCGGACGGAAGACGCCCTCGTCGCCCACCGGGCTGCGCACCGCGAAGCTGGTGATCTGCTTGATGTAGTCATAGGCGCGGCCGTCCTTGGCGTGGGCGGCCACGTCCAGCAGGTAGGTGCCCTGCACCAGGTCCAGGCGCTCGATGGCCAGGCGCACGGTTCCCGCCGGCGGGGCCTGACCCAGCTCGGCCCGGTCGATGTGGGTGTTGCTGCCATAGCAGAGCACCCCCTGGGCGGTGCTGAGCGCCACCCCGAAGACCAGGTCGTCGGTGGGCTTGACCTGGCGGTAGTCGATCTCCAGGGTCAGCGCCTCGCCGTGCTGGAAGACCGCCCGCTCCCCCCCGGCGGCGTCCAACACCCGCACCGCCTCGATGACCACGTCGCCGTCACCCCAACGCTCCTGCCTCAGCTCGCCCTCGGACTGGCACTGGTCGCGCCGGATCTGGTCCTCCTGCGTCGCCACCTTCTGGCGATAGGCGTCGATCACCGGCTTGGGCTCGCCCCGGGCGGCCACGCAACCACCGTCCAGCCAGATCACCTCGTCGGCGTATTTCTCCACCGCGCCCAGGTCGTGGGTCACCAGCACGATGGTCTTGCCCGCGCGGCGGAACTGGTTGACCTTGTCCTCGCACTTGTGGGCGAAGGCCTCGTCGCCCACCGCCAGCACCTCGTCCACCAACAGCACGTCCGGGTCCACGTTGACCGCCACCGAGAAGCCCAGGCGCACGTACATGCCCGAGCTGTAGGTGCGCACCGGGGCGTCGATGTACTCGCCCAGGCCGGAGTAGGCCACGATGTGGTCGAAGCGCTCGGCGATCTCCTTCTTGGACAACCCCAGGATGGCGGCGTTGAGCTGCACGTTCTCCCGCCCGCTGAACTCGGGATGGAAGCCCGCCCCCAGCTCGATCAGACTGGAGACCCGGCCCCGCACCTTGACCACCCCCGCGTCGGGCTTGTAGATGCCGGCCAGGATCTTGAGCAGGGTGGACTTGCCCGAGCCGTTCTGGCCGATGATGGCCAGGGTGCGCCCGGGATCGACGCTGAAATTCACCCCGTCCAGCACGGTCACCAGGTCGCGCCGGCGCTGGCGGGAGAAGGGCCGCAGCAACAGGCTCTTCCAGGTGCCGTAGTCGCGTACCAGCATCTCGCGCCGAAAGCGCTTGACCAGGTCGCTGACTTCTATGGCTGGTGGGCTGGACATCTACTCCCCGCATCAAGATGACGCGTTTCTAGAGCGCCATGCTTGCCGTCGCGCACCCGGCGCCCGTTGTCATCACGAGCGCAGCGGCTTTTGTCATCGCGAGCGTGGCAACGCCATTTCTCTGCTCGTTTCGGTCAAGAGCTTGCTTCGTCGCCGAAGCTCCTCGCAATGACAAAAGGGAGTCATTGCGAACCGGGAGCTCTTGTCATTGCGAGCGCAGCGAAGCAATCTCTCCTGGCTTTTTCTCCCGGCTAACGCCCGCCTGCTAGATCTTCTCCGCGAAGTATTCCTTGTAGTGCTCGAAAACCCGGACGCCCACCGCCAGGATGGCCAGGCTCAAGAGCGCCAGCAGGCCCAGGTGGTCCCAACGCGGCCAGCGCCCCCAGAAGATGACGTCGTGATAGGACAGGGTGAAGACCGCCGCCGGGTTGAGGTAGACCAGCCATTGCCAGCGTTCCGGCACCTGGGTCAGGGGGTAGAGCACCGGGGTGAGGAAGAACCACAGGGTGATCAGGTTGCCCAGGATGTGGCGGGTGTCGCGCATGAAGACCGTGGCCACGCACAGCACCAACACGCAGGCGAAGGTGAAGGCCAGATGCACCAGGGCCACCACCGGGAAGGCCAGCATGGCCGGGCCGGGGCGCAGGCCGTCGGCCAGCATGAAGAACAGCAAGATCGGCAGGCTGAGCAGGAAGTTGACAAAGTTGCTGACCACCTTGACCGCCGGCAGCACCTGCTGGGGAAAAAGGACCTTGGTCACCAGGCTGCCGCCGTCCACGATGGCCCCGGCGCCCTCCATCAGGCCCTGGGAGAAGAAAATCCAGGGAAGCAGGCCGGTGAACATGAAGACCGCGTAATGCTCCATCTGCACCCGGAAGTAGACGCTGAAGACCAGGGCGTAGACCAACAGCAGCAACAGGGGGTTGAGGAAGGTCCATAAAAAGCCCAGCACCGAGCCCCGATAACGGCCCTTGAGTTCGCGGCCGGCCAGGGCCGCCACCAGGGCGCGATGTCGCCAGAGCTCGCCGAGATGCCGGGTCAGGAGCATGGAGCGGTCTTCCTCTCCGGCGGGGCGAACAGCCCGCCAAGACGGTCAATTTACCACGCGTGGCGATGGGGGTAAAGGCTGGCTCCGGCCGGGATGGTCAGTAGGCGTTGGGATGGATGAACCCCTTGACCAGGGTCAGGAGCATGATCTTGAGGTCAAAGGCCAGGGACCAGTTCTCGATGTAGTAGAGGTCGTGCTGGATGCGTTTTTCCAGGCTGGTGTTGCCGCGCCAACCGTTGATCTGGGCCCAGCCGGTGATGCCGGCCTTGACCTTGTGGCGCAGCATGTAGCCCGGCACCTTGCGTTTGAAATCGGCGATGAACTCCGGCCGCTCCGGCCGGGGCCCCACCAGACTCATCTCGCCCCGGAGCACGTTGAAAAATTGGGGCAATTCGTCCAGGCTGGTGGCGCGCAAAATCGAGCCCAGGCGGGTGCGGCGGGGGTCGGACTCCCGGCACCAGACCGGACCGCACTCCTCCTCGGCGTCGGCCCGCATGGTGCGAAACTTCAGCATGGTGAAGACCCGCCCGTCCAGTCCCATACGCTGCTGGCGGTAGAGCACCGGCCCCGGACCGGAGCAGAGACGCACCAACAGCGCGATCAGGAGCATCAAGGGCCCTAGGACGATGATGCCCACCAGGCTGCCCAGCACGTCCACCAGGCGCTTCATGACTTTGTTCCAGCCCTCCAGCGGGCTGCCACGCAGGCCGATGATGGGCAGCCCCTCGAACTCCTCCACCGAACCGTGCAGGCTGATGTAACGGTAGAGATCGGGCACGATCTTGACGTCCACCATCTCCTCGGCGATGTTGTCGATCACCTCGTGGATGCGGTCGTGGGCCGACAGCGGCAAGGCGATGATCACCACTTGGATGGGGTGGCGGGCCAGAATGGTCTGGACCTGGTCGAACAGCCCCAGCACCGGCGCGCCGTCCACCTTCTGCCCCACCAGCTCTGGACGGCGAGTGAGAAAACCCACGATGCGCAGGCCCAGCACCGGGTTGCAGCGGATCTTCTGGGCCACCATCCGCCCCAGCTCCTCCGCCCCCACGATCAGCACCCCCTCGCCGGCGTGCTCGGGATGCAGCCGCCCCCAGACCCAGCGCAGCAGGGGCCGGTAGAGCAGCATCGCAACCATCTGGATCACGAAGAAGTGGGCGAAGACCAGGCGGCTGAAGTCATAGGGGCGCAGGAACCAGGTGATGGTCACCGCCACCACCACCGCCGCGCCGTTGGCCTTGACCACCGGCCACAGGGTCTGCATCAGCCCCGCCCAGGGCCGGCGGTAGACGCCCATGGCCTGGAGGGTGAAGGCGTAGACCGCCTCCACCAGGATCAGGAGCAGGGCGTAGAGCTGAAAATCGGGCACGCCCTTGGTGACCGGAAGGATGGGATGGTGGAAACGGATGTAGTAGGCGGCCATCCAACACAAGGCCACCAGGGCTAGGTCGCCCAAGAAAAGGAGAGACCGGAAGAATTGCAGCCGTTTTTGGAACATGGCTCAGGCCGCGCCGGGGGTCAGGGCCTTCACGCGGACCGGACGCATCCAGGGTTGCCGCTCTATTTGCCCCGAGCCCTTTCCATGGCCTCCTGACGCTTCTTGCAATCGAAGCACAGGGTGGTGACCGGACGGGCCACCAGGCGCTCCTCGCCGATCTCCTCGCCGCAGGATTCGCAGATGCCGAAGGAGCCGTCCTCGATGCGGCCCAGGGCCTCCTCGATCTTGCCGATTAGCTTGCGCTCGCGGTCGCGGATGCGCAACAAAAAGTTGCGGTCGGACTCCAAGGCGGCCCGATCGGTGGGATCCGGAAAATTCTCCTTGCTGTCGGTCATGCCCGCGACGGTGCGTTCGGCCTCGCTGAGCAGCTCGTCGAGCTGTTCTTGGAGAAGCTTTCGGAAATACTCGATCTTTTCCTGGTTCATGGGCACGCCCTCCAGTGTGGCCGGGTGATCGAGGGGCGAGTTTATCATGCCCCGGCCAGTGTGTAAAGTCCGGGCCGGGCCGGCTATCCCCGTTGCCAGACTCCACTTTTGCCGCCGCTCTTCTCCAGCAGCCACACCCCTTCGATGAACGCGCCCCGCTCCACGCCCTTGATCATGTCGTAGAGGGCCAGGGCCGCCACCGCGGCCGCGGTCATGGCCTCCATCTCCACTCCGGTGTTGGCGGTGGTCTTGGCCGTGGCCTCGATCAACACCCCGTCCTCCTCCAGGGTCAGGTCCACCGCCACCGCGCTCAGGGGCAAGGGATGGCAGAGGGGGATCAGGTCTGGGGTGCGTTTGGCGGCCTGGATGCCGGCGATGCGGGCCACGGCCAGGGCGTCGCCCTTGGGCAGGTGGCCGGCGCTCAGCAGGGCCAAGGTGGGCGGCGTGAGCCGCAGGCGGGCCCGGGCCTTGGCCTGGCGCTGGGTCGGGGGCTTATGGCCCACGTCCACCATGTGGGCCTGGCCGCGCTGGTCCAGATGAGTCAAAGCCATGCCCCGCCTCCTCGGCCCGCTACAGGCCCCAACGGCGCTTTTTCTTCTTGCGGGTGGCGGCCTCCTCCTCGGCTCCGGCCTCGGGCTCGGGCTCCGGCGCAGCGGCGCTATCTCCCAGGGCGGCGAACTCCTCCAGCAGCTCCCGTTGACGACGGTCGAGATTTTTAGGAGTTGCCACCACCAGCTGCACCAGCATGTCCCCACGCCGGTCGTCGCGCAGGCGGGGCATGCCCAGCCCCGGAATCCGCACCACCTCGCCGGTCTGGGCCCCCTCGGGGATCGCCATCTCCACCGGGCCGTCGATCAGGCTGTCCACCAGCACCGTCCGCCCCAGGGCGGCCTGGACCATGGAGACCCTGAGCTGGCGGTAGATGGAGTCGCCGTCGCGCTCGAAAACCGGGTGCTGCTTGAGATGCACCACCACGTAGAGATCGCCGGGCCCGCCCCCCAGGCTGCCGCCCTCGCCCTCCCCCCGCATCCGCAGGCGCTGACCATGACCGATGCCGGCGGGGATGCGAACGGTCAGTTCCTTTTCTTGGTAGACCCGACCCCGGCCTCGGCAGGCCGGGCAGGGGTCGGTCACCACCCGGCCGTCGCCGCGGCAGTCGGGACAGGTGGTGGCCAGGCGGAAAAAGCCCTGGCTGCGCAGGACCTGGCCCTGACCTCGGCAGGTGGGGCAGATCACCGGGTCGGCCCCGCCCTTTTGGCCCTTGCCCTGGCATTGCTGGCAGGCCAGTTCGCGCCCCACCATGAAGGAGGCCTGTTTGCCCAGGGCCGCCTCCTCCAGGCTCAGCTCCAGGTCGTAGCGCAGGTCACGGCCAGGCTGGGGGCCGCTGCGGGGCCGGGCCCCGCCGAAGCCGAACAGGCCCTCGAAGATGTCGCCAAAGGCGCTGAAGATGTCGCCCACCCCGCCGAAACCGCTGAAGCCGGTGTTCTTGAGCCCATCGTGGCCGTAGGCGTCATAGAGACGACGTTTTTCGGGGTCGCGCAGGACCTCGTAGGCCTCGGCCGCCTCCTTGAAGCGCTCCTCGGCCTCGGCGTCGCCGGGGTTGCGGTCGGGATGGTATTTGAGGGCCAACTGGCGATAGGACTTCTTGATGACCTCAAGGTCGGCGGTTCGCTCCACGCCCAGGATCTCGTAATAACAGCGCTTCATGGCCGATCAGCCTGCAATTCGGAGGTTTGATTGTTGGCGGCCCGGGACGCGTCCCCCTCGCCGCCGCGCCCGGGGCGGGGCCAGGCCGGATAGAAGTTAAGGCTTCGATCGGCCGGATTCAAGCTGCGCCGTGGCCTGGGCTTGGAAAACCGCCTTGCCGGCGGCCCGGGCCTGGTCGGCCAGGCGGGTCAGCTCGGCGGGATCCTGGGTCTGGCCCAAGAGGGCCACCGCCCGGCGCCAATAGAAATAGTCGCCGGCTTCCAGGGCGGCCTGGCGCAAGCGCTCCAGTCCCGCTTGGTCACCGGCGGCCTCCAGGCACTCCAGGGCCTCGCCCCAGCGTCCCTGGTCCAGGTAGCGGCGACCCACCGCTCCCAGCTCGGGCGAAGCGCTGGCCAAAAGCTTGCGGCGCTCCTGGGCGGAAGGCATGCGGTCGCTGGCCATGGGCCTACTCCCCGGCCGGGCCGTCCTCGGCCGCCTCGTCGCGGTCTTCACCCTCGCTCTTGGCCTGGGCCTGCTGCTGGGCCTGGGCCTCGGCCGCGGCCACCGCGGCGGCGATGCGGGCCCGCTCGCGCTCCTCGGCCGCCGCCCGCTCGCGCTCGGCCTCCTCGGCGCTGACCGGGTAGACGTAGCCGGCGGCCACCTCGCGCAGGGCCACCACGATCTCCTTGTTCTTGGAATCCAGGTGGGGGGGGGCGCCGTCCCGGAGCTGGCGGACCCGCTTGGCGGCCAGGTGCACCAGGGCGAAACGGTTATCGATCTTTTCCAGGCAATCCTCGACCGTGACTCGGGCCATGGGAACCTTCCTTGCCCTCGCGGGCGTCAAAGCAGCGACTGATCAAGCGCCAGGCCCTCGGCCCGCGCTGGGGGTTCATTTATTTTGCGCGGGTCCGACAAGGGAGTCCACCCGCTTGAGCAGCTCGGGCTTGACCCCGAAAATCCGTCCATCGCCAGGGGTGGCCACCGCCAACAGGCCGCTTTCCGGGTCCAGCTCGCCGATCATGAGGGTCAGGTTCGCGGCCGGCCGGTCGGCCTCGGCCCCCAGGGCCACCTCGATCACGATGCGAGCCGGCTTAAGGCCGTACTCCCCGGGCGGCAGGATTTTCTCCCATTTCAGGCTGGCCAAGTCCCAGAGCAGGAAATCGGGGCGCTCCTGTTCGTCGGGCTTGGGCTCCCCCGCCGGGGCGGGCTGGACCCGCTTCCAGCCCTCCCCGCCCTTGGCGTAGACCAGCTCCCGGCCCTCGCGGCGCAGGGTCAGGCCGCTGGCCCGGGCCCGGTCCAGCTTCAGGACATGGCGTTCCACCAGGTCCAGGGGCTGGCGCTCCAGGCGCTTGAGGCTGTCGGCCGCCACCTCCATCACCGGCCCCCCTTCCCAGCGACGCAGGTGGCGCCGGTCCTGGTTCGGGACCTGGCCGCCAATGGCCAAGCCCAGCTTCTGGCCCTTTTCCAGGGTCAGCCAGAGGCCCTCGCCGGGCTTTTCCAACCCCAGCTTGGCCAAGTCGAAGCCCTGGTCGATGAAGGCCAGGGCCTGCAGGCCGTGGATCTGGAATAAAAGGTCCTCCACCGCCCGGGGGTCGGCCGGCCCCTGGCCCTCCAGGGTCCAGAGCGGATCGGAGCCGCCCCGCTGGCGGGTCAGGGCCAGGTTCTTGCCGCCCAGGCGCATCTCCAGACGCTCCACCGCGGAGACCACGAAATCCAGGACCGTCTTGTCGCGCAGGTCAAAAAGGTCCTTGGCCAGGGAGCCGCGCACCTCGGCCGGCACCAGCCAGACCGCGGCCCGGTCGGGGGGGGCCAGGTAGAGCAAATCCCGGGAGGGGCTCAGGTCGCCCACCAAAAGCTCGGTCCGCTGCCCGCCGCGGTCGGTCAGGGCCAGGGTCTGCCAGGGCTTGGCCAGACCGAACTGGGCCGGATCCTCGGGTTTGGCCAGGCGCTCCTTGATCCGGGCGTCGATCAGCCCGCCCAGCACCCGACCCACCGCCAGGGAGTCGGCCGGGGCCTGCAGGGGGCTGGTGATCTGCCAGCGGTGCTCCTGGTCGCGGCGTTCGATGCGCACCGGCTGGGGGAAGGCCTCCCCGCCCAGCTCCAGGACCGCCACCGCCTGGGGATCGCTCAGGCTGACCACCCGGCCGGCCTGGTCCTTCTCCCGGGCGCTGTCCCGCTCCAGACTTTCGGTGATGAACCAGGCCGCCGCCACCGCGGCCAGGGCCAACACCCAGACGATGAGCTGACGGGCCTTCATGCCGCGCGCCTCCGCCGCCGCACCACCACCGCCACCCCCAGGATGACGAAGCCCAGGGGCAGCAGGATCACCGGGATCACCAGGGCCACCAGGGCCTGCTCGGGTTGGAGCAAAAGCGGCTGGTTGGCCTTCTGCTTGGGCCGCAGGGTGATCTGGTCCTTCTCCTCGGCCAGAAAGCCCACCGTGTTGAGCAGCAAATCGCGGTTGCCGGCCTGGTTCAGGTGGGCGTTGGTCGCGAAATCGCTGTCGCCGATCACCACCAGATGGCCCACCACCGGCTTGTCATCGGATTCCGATGGCTTGTCCTGAGCTTGGTCCTTCTTTTCGGCCGGAGGGAGGTCCAGGGCCGCGCCCAGGATCAGGGGTCCCTGGGTGTCCTTGCCCTGCTCGAAGCTGGCCTTGCCGCCGGCCAGGCCGGCCAGGTCGGTCTCGCCCCAGGCGCTGGCGGTGGTCTTCAACAGCTCCACCGCCTTGATCCCGGCCGGCAGGGGCTGGGCGATCTCCAGGGATCGCGCCAAGGGGAAGTAGGTGAAGACTCCTTGCAAGGGGCGGGTGATCTGGTGCTCGCCATAGTTGGCCACCAGCGGCCAGGCCGGGCTGGCCCCCACCAGGCTGCTGGCCTGGTCCAGCACCAGGTCGTCGCGGGCCTTCACCCCCCGGGCCGCCAGCCAGCCGGTCAGCCCGGCGTCCTGCTGGGGATCGAGCATGACCAGCACCCCGCCGCCCCGGGCCAGGTAGTCGCCCAGGGCCTGGGTCTCGGCCTCCAGCAGGGCGTGCTTGGGCCCGGCCACCACCACCGCCGCCGCGTCGGCCGGCACGGTCTTGGCCTGGACCAAGAGGAGCGGCTTGACCTGGTAGTTCTGCTCGATCACCGCCGACTTGAGCTGGGAATAGCCCTCCTGGCCGGTCTCGTCCAGGCTCCTCTCGCCATGACCGGTGAGGAAGTAGACGATCTTGCCGCCCTGGCGGCCCAGGCGCAGCAGGCCGTTGGTGATCTCGTTCTCCTCGGGCAGCTTGACCTGCTCGTATTTCTCGTCCCGGGCCAGGACGATGGTCCCGTAGTTGCGCACCTCGTAGCGCTTGGCCAGGGCGGGCTCGCGGTCCGGGTCCACCACCCGCCAGGAGAACTGGGGGCTGAGGTAGGCGTACTGGGTCAGCAGGTCCTGGACCTTTTCCTTGCCGGCCTGACCCTCCTTGAAGAAGGCCAAGGCCTGCACCGGCTGCTCCAGCTTGGCCAGCAGATCCTTGGTCTGGGGCGAG
>JAIWNN010000152.1 GCA_020216805.1 Desulfarculus sp.
AACCACCGCCGCCCGCATGCGGCCTTAAACCATAAGCCACCAGTCTCAAGGCTGGCAATCTGTGCACAACCTCTTTGACAACGACACCTAGGTTTCTTTAGAGACTATCGTATTTTTTTCTCCGCAATCGTCACGACCTCCTCGGAGATGATGACGGGGACGATTTCTTCACCGCTGGTTAATTATTCTTCCAACAGCGGCCGCAGCTTGGCGGCCAAGGGCGGCAGGTCGCGGGTGATGGTGGTCCAGAGGGAATCCAGGTCGATGTTCAGGTAGTCGTGAATCAGGACGTCCCGGGTCTTGGCCATCTCGCGCCAGGGAATCTCGGGATGTTGTTCGCGGAACTCGGGCGGGAGTTTCTTGACCGCGTCGCCGATGATGCCCATGGCGCGGATCACCGCGAACTGGGCCTTGATGTCAGCCTGGAACCTGGCCTGATCGTAGCCGGCGATGAAGCCCGGAATCAACTCCAGACATTCCAGGATGGCTTGCAGGTAAAGCTGGGGGGCCTTGGTCATAGGATGGCCACGTGATCGGCCATGACGTTGTCGCGGATGATCTCGCGCAGCAGGTGGTATTCGCAGACCTCGACCTTGCGACCAGCCACCGCCTCCAGCTCGTCGCTGAGGTGGACCAGGTCAAACAGGCTCTTGCGCAGGTCTTTGCGGTACTCCACCAAGAGGTCCAGGTCGCTATCCGGGCCGGCCTCGCCCCGGGCCACCGAGCCGAAGACCCCGGCCCGCACCACGCCGTAGCGCTTGAGCACCGGCACCAGCTTGGCCGCCAGTTCGCGCACCGCCTCCGGGGTTGGTTTGGCCTGCTCGCTCATGGCCACATTCTGGCATAAATCCCGGCGGTTTTGAACCCCTGCCGGCCTACCGCCCCAGCACGCCCTTGAGATACTGCCCGGTGTAGCTGGCCTTGACCGCCGCCACCTGCTCGGGGGTGCCGGTGGCCACGATCTGGCCGCCGCGGTCGCCGCCTTCGGGGCCCAGGTCGATCAGCCAGTCTGCCGTCTTGATCACCTCCAGGTTGTGCTCGATGACGACCACGGTGTTGCCCATCTCCACCAGGCGCTGGAGCACCTCCAACAGCCGCTCCACGTCGGCGAAGTGCAGGCCGGTGGTGGGCTCGTCCAGGATGTAGAGCGTCCGGCCGGTGGCGCGCTTGCCCAGCTCGCGCGAGAGCTTCACCCGCTGGGCCTCGCCGCCGCTCAGGGTGGTGGCGGCCTGGCCCAGCTTGATGTAGCCCAAGCCCACCTCCACGATGGTCTCCAGCTTCTGGCGGATGGCCGGGACGGCCTCGAAAAACTCCAGGGCCTGGGTGCAGGTCATGTCCAGCACCTGGGCGATGTTGCTGCCGCGATAGGCGATTTCGAGCGTGTCGCGGTTGTAGCGCAGGCCGTGGCAGACCTCGCAGCGCACGTAGACGTCGGGCAAAAAGTGCATCTCGATCTTGATGATGCCGTCGCCGTCGCAGGCCGGGCAGCGGCCGCCGCGCACGTTGAAGGAAAACCGCCCCGGCTTGTAGCCCCGGGCGCGGGCCTCGGGCACCTGGGCGAAGAGCTCGCGGATGGGGGTGAAGACCCCGGTGTAGGTGGCGGGGTTGCTGCGCGGGGTGCGGCCGATGGGCGACTGGTCGATGTCGATGACCTTGTCGATGTGCTCCAGGCCCCGCACCTCCTCCACCGCGCCGGCCCGCTCCCGGCTCTTGTAGAGCCGCTGGGCCAGGGCCTTGTAGAGGGTGTCCAGCACCAGGGTGGACTTGCCC
This sequence comes from Desulfarculus sp., assembly GCA_020216805.1. Taxonomy (GTDB): domain Bacteria; phylum Desulfobacterota; class Desulfarculia; order Desulfarculales; family Desulfarculaceae; genus JACRDC01. The sequence continues at coordinate 1,771 of JAIWNN010000152.1, forward strand.
GAGCCGCTGACCCCGGTGACGCAGGTCATCAGGCCGATGGGGAAGGCCGCGTCCACGCCTTGGAGGTTGTGCTCGGAGCAGCCTTTCAGCTCGATCCAGCCCCGCTCCGGGGCGCGGCGCTCTTTCGGGGTCTCGATCCGGCGCGCGCCGGAGAGGAACTGGCCGGTGAGGCTGTCCTTGGACTTCAGGAGCTTCTTGGGCGGCCCCTCGAAGACCACCTGGCCGCCGTGCCGCCCCGCGCCCGGCCCCATGTCGATCACCCAGTCGGCCTCGCGGATGGTCTCCTCGTCGTGCTCCACCACCAAGACCGTGTTGCCCAGGTCGCGCATCTTCTTGAGGGTGTCCAGCAGCCGGCGGTTGTCGCGCTGGTGCAGGCCGATGCTGGGCTCGTCCAGCACGTAGAGCACCCCCACCAGGGCCGAGCCGATCTGGGTGGCCAGACGAATCCGCTGGCCCTCGCCGCCGCTGAGGGTGCCGGAGGTGCGGTCCAGGGTCAGGTAGTCCAGGCCCACGTCCACCATGAAGCCCAGGCGCTGGTTGATCTCCTTGAGCACCTTCTCGGCGATCATGGCCTCGCGCGCGGCCAATTTCAGCCCGGCGAAGAACTTCAGCGCCTCGCGCACCGGCAGGCGGGTGATCTGGTGGATGTTCTTGCCGCCCACCCGGATGGCCAGGGAGGTGGGCTTCAGGCGCGCGCCGCCGCAGTCCGGGCAGGGCTGGGAGTTCATATAGCGCTCGTATTCCTCGCGCATGCCCTGGCTGGTGGTCTCGCGGTAGCGTCGCTCCAGTTGGCTGATGAAGCCCTCCCAGGTCCGGCGGAAGTAGTGCTTGCGGTTCTCGCGCTCCAGGTAGAAGTCCACCTCGTCCTCGGTGCCGTAGAGCAGGGCGTGGCGGATCTGTTCGGGCAGGTCGCGCCAGGGCTTGTAGGCGTCGAATTTCAGGTGCTTGGCCAGGGCGTCCAGGGTCTGGCGGAAGTAGGCGCTGTCGGTGGACTCCCAGGGCTTGAGCGCCCCGGCCCGGAGCGAGAGGCGGGGGTCGGGCACCACCAGGTCGGGGTCGAAGAAGGTCCTGACCCCCAGGCCGTCGCAGGTGGGGCAGGCCCCCTGGGGCGAGTTGAAGGAGAACATCTGCGGGTTCAGCTCGGGCAGCGAGATCCCGCAGACGTCGCAGGCCAGCCGCTCGCTGAAAAGCTCCTCGCGGTCGGGTTCGCCGTCGGCGCCGTGCAGCCAGGTCAACAGCGCGCCCTCGCCCAGGCGCAGGGCCAGTTCCACGCTGTCGGTCAGCCGCCGGGCCACGCCCTCCTTGATCTTCACCCGGTCGATGACCACCTCGATGGTGTGCTTCTTGTTCTTCTCCAGCTCGGGCGGGTCGGCCAGCTCGATCAGCTCGCCGTCCACCCGGGCGCGGACAAAGCCGTCCTTGGCCAGGCGGGCGAAGACCGATTTGTGCTCGCCCTTGCGCTGGGTGACCACCGGGGCCAGGAGGGTCAGGCGCGCGCCCTCGCCCAGTCCGGTGAGCTGGTCCACGATCTCCTGGGGGCTGCGGGCGCGGATGGCGCGGCCGCACTGGGGGCAATGCGGCGTGCCGGCCCGGGCGAACAAGAGGCGCAGGTAGTCGTAGATCTCGGTGACCGTGGCCACGGTGGAGCGCGGGTTCTTGCTGGTGGTCTTCTGTTCGATGGCGATGGCCGGCGACAGCCCCTCGATGGCGTCCACGTCGGGCTTGTCCATCCGCTCCAGGAACTGGCGGGCGTAGGCCGAGAGCGACTCCACGTAGCGGCGCTGGCCCTCGGCGTAGATGGTGTCAAAGGCCAGGGTGGACTTGCCCGAGCCGGAAAGCCCGGTGACGACCACCAGTTGGTCGCGGGGGATGGCCACGTCGATATTCTTGAGATTGTGCTGCCGGGCGCCCCGGACGACGATCTGGGTAAGCATGCGGGGGAGTCTCTGGGCTAGGGGAGCGAACGCGGTCCGGGCCGGAGGTCGCCGCGCGCGGCTCGCCCCGGCCCGGGGTTGCTATACTGGATTATAGTATAAGACCTGGGGCGGGGATGCGCCAGGGCGGCCAAGGACCGCGGCACGAAAGGTTTTGCGGATTGACCCGAACTAATCATTAGCACGACGCTTTCCTAGCATCAGGAGCGGCCGGGCCGGGGTTCGGGACGCCCGGAGAGGGCCTTGGCGGCCAGGGTCGCTCGGCGGGAGTCGAACCGTCCCGGCTACCCCGGAAAAGCGTCCGGCCAGTCGGGCGGGCCGTCCGCCTGGACCCGGCCGAGCGCCATACCTCCTCCCACCAACTCCGCCCCACCCCGTCAGCGCTCCAGTACCCTCACCTTGTCCCCCGGTCCCAGGCGGCTAAGGATGGCCAGCAGGTCCTCCCGGGCGAAGGCCACGCAGCCGGCGGTGGGGCTCCGGTCCGGCCGGGCGAGGTGCAGGAAGATGGCGCTGCCCCGGCCCGGGACCACCGGGTCGTCGTTGTAGCCCAGCTCCACCACCAGGTCGTAGAGCCGGTCCTCGCGCCACATTTTCTCGTGGCTGGCGGGAAAAGGCAGCTTTACCGGGCGGTTGTACTCAGGATGGCCGGGGTCGTCGCACCAGCCGTCGTCCGGGGCGATGGCCCGGACGGGCAGGCCGGCGGTGAGCGGGGCGGGTTGGCGGTCGGGGCGAAACCAGACCCGGCGCACCGGCCAGTCCCCGGCCGGGGTGGCGCCGTCGCCCTCGCGCTTGTCGCGAAAAACCCCGGAGCGGCCCAGGACGCAGGCGTGGCGCTGGCCGGCCTGCTCGGCCCAGCCCTCGGGGCTGACCACCAGATCGGCGGCTCCTGCCGGGCCGGAGAGCGGGGCGGCCAGCAACAACAGCGCCAGGACCCAGCCGAAAGCCGGGCGGCGGCGCGGGGGGCGGGATGGGCGGCGCGGCATGGCGGTTCCTCCGGGAGTGTCCGCGGCGGCGCGGGCCGAACCCAGCATAGCCCCCGGCGGGGCGGGACGGCAAGCCGGCGATCCGGCTTGACTACCCCGGCCGGCGCGGCTAAAGTTGAATGGCGGAAATCGTATGGGATGGCGGGGGTTAAGTGAGCCTGTTCAAAAAACTATTCGGCGGGGGCGGCCCGGCCTCCCAGCGTCTGTTCGTGCTCGGCCTGGATGGGGTGGGCCACTCCTTCGTCCAGCACGCCACCCGCTCGGGCCTGATGCCCAACCTGGCCAAGCTGCTGAAGGAAGGCGGCTTGGCCCGCATGAACTCGGTCATCCCCACCGTCTCCACCGTGGCCTGGGCCACCTACATGACCGGGGTCAACCCCGGCAAGCACGGCATCTACGGCTACGTGGACCGCGAACCCAATCCCTTCACCGCCTACATCCCCACCGCCCGGGACCTCAAGACCACCACCCTGTGGGAGATCGTGGGCCGCACCGGCAAACGGGTGGGGGTGGTCAACGTGCCGCTCACCTACCCCCCCCGGGCGGTCAACGGCTTCATGGTGGGCTGCTTCCTCTCCCCGGACCTGGCCAAGGCCACCTATCCGGCCGAGCTGGCCCCCAAGCTCCTGGAGCTGGAATACCGCATCGACGCCGACATGTCCCTGGCCCGGGGCGACCTGGGCGCCTTCGCCGCCGATTGCACCGAGACCATGGCCCGGCGCTTCGCCGCCGGCTTCAAGCTCATGCACTCCGAGCCCTGGGAGTTCTTCCAGCTCCACATCATGAGCACCGACCGCATGAACCATTTCCTGTGGGGCGACTGGGAGGACGGACGCCAGGGCCTGGCCCCGGAGTTCGAGACCTTCTACCGCCGCCTGGACTCCTACCTGGGCGAGCTGGTGCAGCACCTGCCCCAGGGCTGCCGCCTGGTGATGCTCTCCGACCACGGCTTCTGCCGGGCCAAGGCCAACCTTTTCCTGAACCACTGGCTGGAGAAAAACGGCTACCTGCACTTCGCCCGGGGCAAGCGCGAGCTGTTGAACATGCACCCGGAGAGCAAGGCCTATTGCCTGGCCCCCGGACGCATCTTCGTCAACCTGGAGGGGCGCGAGGAAAAGGGCCGCGTGGGCCGGGGCAAGGCCTACGAGGACCTGCGCGAGGAACTTGTCCACCGCCTGGGCGGGCTGACCCATCCCCAGACCAACCAGCCCCTGGTGCGCAAGGTCTTCCGCCGCGAGGAGCTCTACGCCGGGCCCCTGCTCAACCGCGCCGCCGACCTGATCGTGGTGCCGGTCGACGGCTACGAGCTCAAGCCCCAGTACGACGCCCCGGAGCTGCTCACCGCCCCGGACGTCAGCGGCTGCCACACCTATGACGACGCCTTCCTGTTCATCGCGGGGCTCAAGCACCCACCGGCCGACAACTCCTTCTCCCTGCTGGACCTGGCCCCCACCCTGCTGGGCATGATGGGGGTGGCCGCGCCCCAGTCCATGGAGGGGCAGGCCCTCTGCTGATGTCGACCGCCGGTGTCATCTGGCTTTGCGGCATCCCCCGCGCGGGCAAGACCACCCTGGGCCGCCTGCTGGCGGCCGAACTCGTCCGGCGGGGCCTGGCCTGCCAGCTCCTGGATTCGGCCGAGCTGCGGCGCGAGCTTTTCCCCGAACTGGGCTTCGGCCCGGCCGAACGCCGCCGCCTGCATCTGGCCGCGGCCTGGCTGGCGGGGATGTTGCAAGGCCAAGGGGTCTGGGCGGTGGCCGCCCTGTCCGCGCCCACGACCGCGCTGCGGGCCGAGCTGCGCCAGCGCCTGCCCGGCCTGCTGCTGGTCCACCTGGACTGCGGCCTGGAGCAGGCCATCAACCGCGATCAAAGCGGGCTCTACGCCCGGGGCCTGGCCGGGGAGATTGGCGGGGTGGTGGGCCTGGACCAGGCCTTCGAGCCTCCGGCCGCGCCGGAGTTGCGCCTGGCCAGCGACCGCCAGGACCCGGCCGCCAGCCTGGCCGGGCTGGTGGGCTGGCTGGAGCGCCTGGGGCGCATCCCCCCCGCCCGCGACCCGGTCTACGACCCCGACGAGGCCCGGGAGATCCAGCGCCGGCTGGAGGAGCTGGGCTATTGGTAGCCCGGACCCGGCGCGGCACTCTCGGCTTGGGATTTCGCGGCCAGTTGGTTTAACATGACCCAAAAGTGGTAGTTGACCCTTGGGGAGGCGAGCATGCGGGGGGTAAGGGCCATCATCATCCTGGCGACCATCACCCTGGTCCTGGCCAGCGGCTGCTCGCCGGTGCCCCCCTGGAACCAGCCGCCCGCCACGGTGGACGACAAGAGCCTGGAGATGAGCCTCTGGGAGGCGGCCCGGGGCTGCGACCCCTTGAGCCTCTCCGCCCTGATCCGGGCCGGGGCCGACGTCAACGCCGCCAAGGGGGCCAGGGCCTCCACCCCCCTGATGGAGGCGGCGCGGGCCTACGGCCCCGAGTGCCCGGTCAACAGCCTGCGCATCCTGCTGGAGCGGGGGGCCAAGATCGACCTGACCGACCAGAACGGCAACACCGTCCTGCACTATCTGGCCGAGGCCGAGTGCACCAGCGCCTATGACCAGGCCGCCCTGATGCTCCTGAGGGCCGGAGCCGACCCCCTGGTCCGCAACAAGGCCGGGCTGGATCCCATCACCGTGGCCGCCCAGCGCGGCTGCAACACCCGGGTGGCCCTGATGGCCGAGATGGTGGCGGCCAAGAAGAGCCATCACACCCGCCCCGGAGGGCCCCAGCCGCCCCCGGCCCCCAAGTCCGCCGGGGGCGGCTCGGCGGCCCCGCTGGGAGAGACGCCCGCCCCCGCCCTGGCCCCGGGACCCCAGCCCGCGCCTCCCGCCGGGACCAAGCCTTAGCCAGGAAGGAGCCCGCCATGCCCCCGGCGCCCCGCTTCAGCCAAGACCTGAGTGCCCGGGAGCTGCTGGCCTGGCTGGGCCCCCCGGCCCTGGCCGCCCTGGCCCGGGCCGGCCTG
>JAIWNN010000153.1 GCA_020216805.1 Desulfarculus sp.
TGGACCTCCGTGCAAGAGTCTGGGTGACGCTCAATCACCAGTCTCCATGCTCGGAACCATGTGGACAACCTATTTAGCATCTACACCTAGGCGGTAGGCCGTGAAAAGACGAGATAATAGTTCGTAATATTTCTAATATTTAGTAAAACAACATGTGCCACTACCCATATATTTATTCCAAAGATAATGGCCTGGAGGTAGGGAGATATCGAACATCTTGAAAATACATACAACACCGAAACTGCAACGATACTTAATATTTCACCAAACAATGCGAACGTAAAGTTGACAAGCATCCACCTGTATACTTTTATCGGCTTACCCCCAATATTGCGTTCAGAGTCTTCCTTTTTTAACCGATCGATAGTTTCTCCGCTTGCAGTTGAAAGTATTGTAACGCTTGTTATAGAAAAACCGATTAATATTGCCATCAACCCGGCAATATATTTCGAAAACGCGATATAACTAATAGAAATATTCTGCCACCATAAGACACCTAAGGATCCCAATGTAATAATAATTGGCCCTCCCCACTCATAGAGAGCTTCGTCAATTTTTATCGTTTCAATATAATCCCGTACTGGGTAAAGAAATTCAAGGTAAATATACCGCCTTTTCATGCTTGCCCCTGGACAATTTCACGGAGGGCTGACAACAATCGTATACTATTAACTTGTCCTGTGATTTCATCTAGCAGAACTGTTATATCTTCGACAGCTTTTACGAGGTTAGAGTCGATCAATAATTGAACACCTTCAGCTGTTTTGCCTCTAACTCGAATTTTCTTAATGTCCATTCTAGTGGGAACTACTGAATTGAATAGCTCCCTCATAAAGTCGGACACAGAGAAAGTGGGGACTGGTTGAACAGAAATCGTCACGTGGTCACGGATTACCTCGGTTCTGTCAGATAAGTTAAGGCATTCCGAACCAAGAATTCTTTTTTCAATAACAATTTCACCTAGATCAGCCCGAACAAATCGACCTAATTCATTTAAAAAGTCATTATTGGGAATTGGTGCATAATTAATTCTATAAGGGAGTCGCCTCCTGGGTTCGCCAATATGCTCATAATATCTATCTGTAAAATGCTTTAGGTATGAAATCAGACTACTGATTCCTATGCCCACCTTTCTGTCTTCTATAGCAATTATTAACTCATCATCACCTTTCTTGATACAAAGGTGTGTCCGCTCACCTTCTCCTTCCGTTAAAGATTTTGGATTTTCTCTTTCTGATGCGTTATCTTTATCAATAAGCGGAGGTCGGTGATAATATTTGGCAGACTTAATTATTGCTGGATACAAAGGTGATTCATCATTAAAATATTCTAAAAGGTGAATCTTCTTCCGGTCTTCTAGGTCTTGAATCCTACCTTCCTTCGGTAGGGTTTTAATAAATTTGAATAAGGCAATGATTGGCTCTGGATCAATTACACGGTTGTTCTTAATAAGTTCCACTGAATACAGAGATATTTTCCTTCCTTTCTCGATCATTGCCCCCTCCCCCAGGAAATCCCCGGCATCTAACCGGGGCAAGCACAATCGATAATCTCATTTTTTGGGGATAATGGCTTGACCTATTAAACGTGTCAATAAAAAACCCCTATCCCGCCGTCAGGTGATACGCCAAATTATCCAGCTTGACGGTGAAGTCCACGTTCTCCACCTTGAAGCCGTCGGGCACCTGAATCTGCACCGGGGCGAAGTTCAGCAGCGCCTTGACCGGCACCTCCAGGAAGCGGTTGGCGATGTCCTGGGCCTTGTCCGGCGGGGTGCAGATCACCCCGATCTCGGCCCCGGTGTCGCGGCAGACCCGCACCAGCTCGTCGATGGGATGGATCATCAGGCCGGTGGCCAGCTTGCGCCCCACCTTCATCATGTCGTTGTCAAAGGCCGCCACGAAACGGTAGCCCTGCTTGGCGAAGTTCTGGTGGGCCAACAGAGCGCAACCCAGGTTGCCCATGCCCACGATGGCCAGGTTCCACTCCTTGTTCAGGCCCAGGATCTTCTTGATGTCGAACAAGAGCTCCTTGACGAAGTAGCCCACCCCCCGCACGCCAAACTGCCCGAAGTAGGCCAAGTCCTTGCGAATCTGGGCCGGGTTCACCCCGCACAGGTCGGCCAGGGTCTTGCTGGAGACCACCGGGGTCCCGTCCTCGACCATGCCCTCCAAGGCGCGGGAATAGATGGATAACCGGGTGATGGTGGCGGCAGGGATCTTGAGATACTTCATCGCTGGCCCCAACTGGTTGTGATATCAGGCACATGCATGTGCATAAAAGAGCCGGGCCCGGGGGCCCGGCTCTTCATTGTGCAGCTAGGCGCCGATGCCCAGGAACTTCGCCACGGGGGCGGCCATGGGGTAGGCGTACAGCAGGATCAAGCAGATGACCAGAGCGTAAATACACAGGGACTCGATCATGGCCAGGCCGATCAGCATGGTCACGGTGATCTTGCCGGAGGCCTCGGGGTTGCGGGCGGTGCCCTCGACGGCGCCCTTCACGGCCATGCCCTGGCCGATGCCGGTGCCGAAGGCCGCGATGCCGATGCCGAAGCCGGCCGCCATCACGGTGGCCGAGAACAGTTTGGCGGCCTCAGCCATGGCGCCGGCGTCGGCGGCCATGGCCACGGCGGACAGACCCAGGACGAACAGGCCGGTCAGGGCCGCGGTCAACGAGAACTTCTTCATCGCAAACTCCTCCGTGAAATCGTTACTGTCTGTGCCTTCTTCCTATGCTTGTCGCAAGCTTGGTTTCTCTCTTAGTGGGCCTCTTCCAGCGATCCGGCGATGTAGAGCATGGTCAGCAGGCTGAAGATGAAAGCCTGCACGAAGCTGGTGAAGATGGCCAGGAACATCATGGGCAGCGGCGCGAAGAATGCGCCGGCCAGGATGAACAGGATGGCCAGCACCAGGTCCTCGCCCAGCACGTTGCCGAAAAGACGGAAGGTCAGGCTCAGGATGCGGCTGAAGTGGCCGATGAGCTCGATGATGAGCATCAGGGGGGCCAGCCACCAGATCGGGCCCATGAAGTGCTTGATGTAGTGCGCGCCATGGTGCTTGATGCCCACCGCGTGGGTGGTGACGAAGACCACCAGGGCCATGGACAGCGGGGTGTTGATGTTGGCGGTGGGGCTGGACATGCCCGGGATCAGGCCGGACCAGTTCATCACCAGGATGTAGAGGAACAGGGTGGCGATGAGCGGGAAGAAGGGCTTGCCCTCGTGGCCCATCACGTCGAGCATGAAGTCCTCGAAGCCGCCCAGGACCACCTCGAAGAAGTTCTGGCCGCCGCCGGGGATCATCTTGACGCTGCCGATGGCCAGCCGCCCGACGATGATCAGGAAGAGCATGATCAGCCATGAGTAGAGCACGTTGCTGAAGAAATGCACCCCGACCTTGTCCAGCAGCCAGGTGAGGATCGCGAACGGGTGTTCCATCTAGACAGCCTCCTTGGATAGCTTGCGGGCCTGGCCCACTCCCCACGCCAGGATGGAGAGCATGACCACGCTCAGGCCCACCAACAGGCCCAGCGGCTCCACCCAGCCCTGGCGCATCAGGAAAAAGAGCACCAGGGCGGTGGCGATAAACCGCAGGTAGTACTTGATCAAAACCTTGCGCAGCGCGCTGGACCGCTCCCGGGGGAGCAGGGCCCGGCGCACCGTGCGCTCCAACAAACCGAAGTTGACCAGGGCGATCAGCCCGCCCACCAGCAGGCTGACCACGCTCTTGGGCGGGGCCACCAGGAGGGCGGCCAGGGTCAACACCGCGAAGGCGACCAGGTTGCCGCGCCAGAGCCTGCGCAGCATCCCGTCCTCGGCGGATTCGAGCCTCAGGGGCTTCATGGCCACCTTTCGCGCCTCACAAATACTTGGACCGCTTCATGATGATGTAGATGTTGCGATACCCGGCCACGATGCCGATGACCAGCCCCGCCAGCTTGCCCCAGGGGGCGGTGAAGCCTCCCCACAGGCCATCCACCCAGTATCCCAGCCCGAAGCCCATCACCGTGGCCAGGACCATGGCGATGCCCATGGAGCTGACCCGCGCCAGCATACGCAGGTATTCGCGCGTCTCGTCGCTGAGGAAGCGGCCCACATCGACCCGCCTTCGAGACCCTGGTGCGGGTCCCAGCCTTGCTCGCGTCTATCGCCAGGTTTAGGGACAAGCGGCTGATTTCCCAGCCTCCGGCCCCGCTCCACCCCGACGAAGGACACCCCCACGCGGCCACCTGCGGCGGTCGAATCTTGCTAACATGCCCGCCAAATCAAGTCAATATCTTTTTGCTCGCACCATCACAAGCGCCGAGCCCCTGGTCCGGCCGGCGGGGCCAATCGGCAGAGATTCCTTGCCAACCCCTGGCGGGTGCGGCCATCTTGCCATGCTTTTTACAAAAATGGCATGTTCTTTCCTGCCGATCCCCCTTGCCTGGAGGCCGCCATGCCCTCCCGTCGCCTCTCCTTGGCCATCCTGGGCCTGGGCGTCCTGGTTCTGTCGTTGGCCATGGACGCCTCGGCCGACCACCACCGCCGCCAGCGCCAACGGCAGCGGGATGGCAAGCACTGCCTGCCGCCGGTGACCAGCCCGGCCTACCGCACCGAGTGCGGGGCCTGTCATTTCGCCTATCCCCCCGCCCTGCTGCCCTCCGGCTCCTGGCGGGCCATCCTGCAAAAGCTGCCGGAGCATTTCGGCGAGCAGGTGGACCTGGACCCGGCCCGGCGGCGAGAGTTGGAGGACTACCTGGCCGCCAACGCCGCCGAGCGCTGCGGCGCGCGCCTGGCCGGCAAGATCATGGCCAGCCTGGGCGGCCAGGCCCCCCTGCGCGTCAGCCAGGTGCCCTACCTGGTGCGCAAGCACCAGGGCGACGACCTTCCGGCCGACGCCTTTTCCCGGCCGGGGGTGGGCTCGCCGGCCAATTGCGCCGCCTGCCACACCGGGGCCGACCAGGGCGATTTCGACGAGCATCGGGTGCGGATTCCACCTCGCTAGGCCCACGAATGTATTCCATTTTCGGCTGAGTTTGGTCTAGAATGCGCCCGGAGCGGCCGCCCGCCTGCCCCGGATGATGGCGGCTGGGTCCTGGCGCTTCAACTCCGTCCCGGCCCGGTGGCCGGAAGGAAGCCGGAAATGCGCGTTCCATCTTTCAAGCGCGGTCTGGCCCGCCTGACGGGCGCGGCCCTGGCCGCCGTCCTCCTGACCGCCTCCACCTCGGCCCTGGCCGACGGACCTTCCCGCCCCGCCACCCCGGCCGAACAGGCCTACTACAACCAGGTGATGGCCATCCTGGCCAAGGCCGCGCCCGCCGCACCTCCCCCGGGTTGGGAAGAGACCGGCCGCACCCAGATCCAAACCCCGCGCTATGTGGGCCACGGCAGCGAGGAAGACCCCATGGGTCTGGAGTACCACGTCCGCTGGCAGGACCAGGTCCGCGCCCGGGCGGCCCAGGAGGCCCAGGTGGCGGCCGGGGCCGAGGTGATGAAGCGACAGATGGCCCAGCCCTCCACCGCCGCCCAGGAGAAGCGGGTGGAGGCCCTGGCCGCCCAGTTGGGCCAGGCGGTGGAGCGCGGGGACATGGCCGCGGCCAACCGCCTGCAGGAGGAGATGGACAAGCTCTACGACGAGATCAACCAGATCCTGAGCCGGCGCGACGCCGAGTTGCAGGCGGCCCTGAAGCGTCACCAGGTCAAGGACGTGGAGGCCGGGGTCTCGCTGCTGGTCAACTCGGCGGTGGTGGAGTTCATCGGCCGGGTGGCCAAGGATCAGCCTGTGGCCGGCCTGACCGTCTATCGCCAGGAGGGCGAGGACAATCCCCACCTGGGCTGGCGCGAGGGTTACAGTTGGGTCTTCCTGGGCGCGGGTTGGAAGCTGATGCGCGAGGGCGACCATCAGTACATGGAGTTCACCCCCAAGGCGGGCGTGCCCCACACCACGGTCCAAAACCTGGTGGTGCGGGTCCAGGCCGCCCCGGAGCGAGCCCGGGCCCTGTTGGCCTCCCTGGACTGGGCCGCGCTCAAGGGCCTGGTCAAGTAGGCCCGCCCGCCGCCGGGGGCGCTTGACCCCCGGGCCGGGGGCATGCGAGCCTGGAGGCAGGGCGGGCGGCCCGGCTCCCGCCGGGAGAGATGCATGGCCTTGAGTTCAGCGCCAGTCCTGGTCACCGGGGCCACCGGCTACGTGGGCGGCCGCCTGACCCCGCGCCTGCTGGAGGCCGGGGTTCGGGTGCGGGCCCTGGCGCGCAACCCGGCCAAGCTGGCCTGCCGGCCCTGGGCCGGCCATCCCCTCCTGGAGCTGGCCAAGGGCGACGTGCAGGACGCCGCCAGCCTCTATCGGGCCTTGAAAGGCTGCCGCGCGGCCTACTACCTCGTCCATTCCATGAACCCGGCCACCAAGGATTTCGCGGCCGCCGACCGCGCCGCCGCCCTCAACCTGGCCGGGGCGGCGGCCGCCGCCGGGCTGGAGCGGATCATCTACCTGGGCGGCCTGGTGCCCGAGGACCACCAGATCAGCCGCCATCTGGCCAGCCGGGCCGAGGTGGGCCACATCCTGGGCGCGGGACCGGTGCCGCTGACCTGGCTGCGGGCGGCCATGATCCTGGGCTCGGGCAGCGCCTCCTTCGAGATCATGCGCTACCTGGTGGAGCGCCTGCCCCTGATGATCACCCCCTCCTGGGTCCAGAGCCTGGTCCAGCCCATCGCCATCAACGACGTGCTGGGCTACCTGGAGGGCTGCCTGGACCACCCCGGGGTGCTGGGCCAGACCCTGGACATCGGCGGCCCGGAGGTGCTGAGCTATCGCGAGCTGTTCGCCATCTACGCCCAGGAGGCCGGCCTGCGCCCCCGGCTGATCATCCCGGTGCCCTTCTTCACTCCCAAGCTCAGCAGCTACTGGATCCACCTGGTGACGCCGGTGCCGGCGGCCATCGCCCGGCCCCTGGCCGAGGGCTTGCGCCACAGCGTGGTCTGCCGCGACAGCCGCATCCGCGAGCTGATTCCCCGCCAGCTCTCCACCTGCCGCCAGGCCATCCATCGCGCCCTGAACCGGGTGGCCCAGGAGCGGGTGGAGACCTGCTGGATGGACGCCGGCGAGCTGCGGCCGCCGGAGTGGGTGGCCTGCGAGGACGCGCCCTACGCCGGGGGGGCGGTCTTGGAGCTGGGCTACCGCGCCACCATCGCCGCCCCGCCGGAGACGGTCTGGCCGGCCCTGGCCGGCATCGGCGGCCGCCGGGGCTGGTACGCCGGACAGTGGCTCTGGGTGGCGCGGGGCTGGCTGGATCGCCTCCTGGGCGGGGTGGGCTTGGCGCGGGGCCGGCGCGACCCGCGCCAGCTCTGGGTGGGCGACGCCCTGGACTTCTGGCGGGTGCTCACGGTGGACCCGCCCCGGCGGCTGTTGCTCTGGGCCGAGATGAAGGCCCCGGGCCAGGCGGTGCTGGACCTGCGCCTGGCCCCGGTGGGAGAGGATGGCTGCGAGCTCGGCCTGGTGGCCCGCTTCCTGCCCCGGGGCCTGGCCGGCCTGCTCTATTGGCGGGCGGCCCTGCCCCTGCACCGCCATATCTTCCCGGCCCTGCTCCGCGCCCTGGCCCGGGGCCTGGACCGGCCCCTGACCGCTCCGCCGGAGGCCTTCGACCCGGCCGCCGCGCGGGCCTGCCGCCGGCCCGGGGCCTGAGCCCG